>NZ_JBSVWF010000001.1:0-212849 GCF_054071635.1 Pseudomonas sp. SDO52101_S400
GGCAAAAACTCATGTTGCCTGACACGCCACTTTCGCGAGCAAGCCCGCTCCCACAGTTGCCGTATTACCAAGGCAAGAAGGACTTTTCACCCACCGTCCATCGAACCTGCTGAGCAACACCGACAAACGTGATTTAATAGCCGCCTTTCACGGTTCCGGGACACGGGAGCAACGTGATCCGCGCGACCTGCGCGGCACCCGCCACCCACCCCCATCGCCCTTAAGTCGTTCTCACATAAGGCTGTCATGGATACGGGTTCTCGACTCAAACTAGTACGCGAAAGCTACAAACTCTCCCAGCGCGAGCTGGCCCGGCGTAGCGGCGTGACCAATGCCACCATCTCCCTGATCGAACAGAATCGTGTCAGTCCTTCCGTCAGCTCACTGAAAAAGCTGCTCGAAGGCATCCCGATGTCCCTGGCCGACTTCTTCACCTTCGACCAGCCGCCCCGCGAACACCAATACGTCTTCCGCGCCAACGAACAACCCGACCTCGGCCGCCACGGCCTGCGCCTGCTGCTGATCGGCGCCTCGGTCCCAAGCCGCCAGATGCGCTTGCTGCGCGAGCAATACGCACCGGGCGCGAGTTCCGGGGAAGAGCCGATTGTTCACTCGGAAGGTGAGGAGTGCGGGTTGGTGACCCGTGGCACCGTGGAGTTGACGGTGGATGGGCAGGTGAGCGTTTTGAGTGCGGGGGATGGGTATTACTTCCCGACGACGCTGCCGCATAAGTTCCGGAATATCGGGGCGGATGAGGCGGAGATTATTAGTGCGAATACGCCGGCGAATTTTTGAGAGTGAATCGTTACTAAGCGCTAAGAATAACCTTTTTTCACAAGGATGATGCCGCCAGATTTTTTTTGCCAGCAATAGAATATTTAATTTGCGTAATGCTGAAGGGACTGTCAAAGGAAAAGGGAGAATTTCAATGATAAAGTAAAGACGGAAATTTTATTGGAGCGTTTTTTTGGATTGCGGGTTGCTTTGGTAAAGCTCTGCTAGTTAAAGTTAAAGTGAATTTGTGTGATTTATAAGGATGTATAATTAATGAGTCAGGATCTAAATTTTACTAATTTTTCTACGATTATTTCGGACCTGTACAGTGTAAAAAACTCAGAGCGAGAGTTTGAGGAGATATACTCTTATTTGTGCAGAAATACTTCTTATTTGTCGAGGGCGATTTTGCGTGGAGGTGATGCTAAGTCGTTTTTTATAAAATCATTTTCTTGGCTTTTTGCAGCGGCAAACAAACTTGATATTAACCTAGAGCATGCTTTTAGGAAGAAGTTTCCGAATGTGTGTCCTTATTGTATTGCCTCGCCGTGCCAGTGTGCAGAAACACATAGAGCGCCTGTAAAGCATATCCCTATCGACGAGGTTCGCGTTGAACTTAATGATAAATACAATATAGATATAAATAGATATCCGCAGATTACATTGGATCAAGCAATTTCCAGGATTTCGTTAATATACCCGGCAAATAAATCTATTTGGAAGGCTTTTGGTAGCTTTTATCATTTTTCTAGGGTTTTTGAAGAGTTGGGAGAAGTGCATGAGGCTTTCTCTTCTTACAAAAAAAATGGGAAAAAAGTAAACTTAGAAGAAGAGCTCGCCGACGTCACTGCATGGATGTTGTCAGCTTGGGCTATACATCAATACCCTTTGCAGTTATCTCATGCAATAAAGGATTACTACGCAGATAACTGCCCTATATGCAAGTCTTCCCCCTGTGAATGCAACAAATATTCTGACAGATCTCAAATGCTTTCTGACTCGAAAAGTCTCAAAGAAGTCAAAGAAAAAATAACTGAGTTGCTTGGACTGGATCCGGATTACAAAAAAGAAATTCAAGATGTTTTATCTTCATTTGATAGTGCTATATCTACAGCTTCCACAGTGGATGCTAAGCAAGTTATAACTAGCGCTAGACAAGTTTTGAAAGATTTGGAAGAGAGCATTGAATCTGCAAGTGCGGATGGTGGTTCGGAAAAGATCAAAAACGCAATTCAAGAGGTATATTCTTCCATAGATACAAATAAGTATTTTTGGAAATAGAATGGCATTGATGCCGCTGGTAGCGGCAGCGTATAAGGCACGTTCGAATAAATGCTTTTGCGTAATGTGCAACTAATTGGTGTTGTAAAGAACCGACAGGTGTAGCTTGGATCTGTCGGTTTGTAAATGTGCTTTGTTGATATTGATTAGAGAGTTGCGGTGTATATAGAGCTCAACAATGTCAGTGAGGTGTAAATAAAGGTATAGGTGGTGACATGGATGTAGAGAGTTTTAATCAGTGTTTGATATATATGCAGTCCGTTGCGCCAAATAAATCGCTTATCGAGAAGTTCTTGCCGGCTATTGGTGGCGTTAGTGGAGCCGTATTGGGTTTCTTGCTGACTAGTATGGTTGCGTTCTCGAAAGAGAGGAAGGTTCTTGCAAACAAGTTGATGTGTTGCAATGAGGATGTTGCCAGGGTGCAATCCTCGGTGGAACAGCTCATAAAGGAACTCTTCAAGATCTTGATGTGTATATCTGTAGGCGATTTGCCTAAGGGGCATGGGTTGCCAACAAATATAGGTGCGCTGTGCTTAAGTGAGTACTTCAAAGATGTCGCGCATAAATTCAGCAAGAATCAGCGGTACTTAATTCAAGCGACTCTAGAAAATACTAGTGAGATAAATTCGCTAATAGATGTTCTTCAGAGAAGCTCTTCTTTGGAGGATAAGTACAAGTATTCTCTGGGGTTGCTTAGTGCTATTGGATTGGCGTTGCAGATTTCCAATGGTTGCAAAAATATCATAGGTAATACTAATAAAGAACAACTCGATCAGATAGAGGAACTTGAAAGGATTGGGGTCTCCTCAAGTGAAATCAAAGCTTTTTTATTGTTGAAAAGTAACGCTAGCAATCAGAATGATATTCTTAAGTTGAAGTAAATTTAATAGCTTTTTAGGTTGGTGTGTGCTGCTTGTGGAATAGGAAAAGTTTAAAAAGGTGACAGATTTATTTTATGAGTCTGTCACCCTCAAACTTTCTAGCCAAGAACATTAAACCCTCTTTGCTCTATAACTCGAAACAGATCACTTACGTCTTGCACCATGATTCTGGCGATTGTGGTGACTGTGTTGATGTCATGTTCAGCGTGGTCAGGTAAGTGAATGCAGGCCATGAGATCGAGAAATTTGAGTACGGCATTCAGGCGTTCACTGAGGCAGGCGTGTAAATCGCGCAGTGGGATGTCGGCGTCGATGAGCAGCACCGGGTGGTCGGTGGCTGGATGGGACATGTTCACGCAGTGGCGGAGCGAAGTTTTGCTGGTCATGATGGAGCACTCTTCAATAGATTAAGGAGCGCCACCTTTTTGCTGCGAAACAAATGGGTGGCAGCTGTATGTGGGTTCGCAGACCGGAGAAGAGCTAAACCGGCAGACCTGAAGGTCTCCCACACACAGCCGCCATAAATGAAACTGCGGCGAATTTTGCCACAGTTGTTATTGAGCGGTGTGCGTCACTTCTGAGGGCTGCGAAACCCTATCGCCAAATTTGTTCAGCGACAGACCCACTCTAGGCATCGACCCCTACCGTCGCAATCAGCCTGTAGGACGTGGAATCACCACGTGTGGCCAGCGATTTTGCTCCTGTTCGGTGGCGTAACCCGCGTAAATCAAGGGCTGCGGTGTATCAGGGAAAAATGACTTGCCCGGTTTCGGCCCGCTTCGCAGCCCCGCAAGAACAAGCTCCCTCACCACGCGGAGTGATTTCCTACAGCGTTCTCAGATCAAAAAAATCATCACACATACCAGCCCCGGAACTTTCCTCAAAACCGATGTCAATTTGATGGCGTGTCGCGACGCTCATTCATCGGCTCAAGCAGTGCCAGGCTGTTTCCTGGTCGACCAAGGAAGTGTGTGATGAGACTAGTGCTTGCGATGTTGTTGATGTTCAGCGGATACACGTTTGCCGGGTGCGCCAGCATCAATGACAGTGACCAGCGGGCTTATTGCGAAGCCAGAGAAAAGGGCAGCAGTTGTTCGTACATCCACGACTCGGATTTGCGTTCGGCCTGTGATGCTGAAGTGAACGGTAGATCCTGCTCGTACATCGCCGACAGTGACCAACGTGACTACTGCAACGCCAAGAAGAACGGCAGCAGTTGCGCGTCCATCCATAACTCGGATCTGCGCTCGGCGTGCGAGGCGGAGCAGAAGGGCTATTCCTGTTCATACATCAGCGACAGTGACCAGCGCGCCCTGTGCAATGCCAAGCAGAGTGGCAGCAGTTGCTCGTACATCAGCAATTCCGATCTACGCAACGAGTGCGAAGCCATGAAGCGCTGATTTGAGGGTGCTTCGCGAGACTCATTTAAATCGGATTAAACAGTGCCAGTCTGCTGACTGGAATACCAAGGAAGCGTGTGATGAAGAAAATACTGGCGATGTTGTTGATGTTTGCCTTCGCCGGCCATGCCTTTGCTAGCTGCATGAATATCAACGATCCGGATCAGCGCAGATATTGCGAGGCCAAGTCCGGCAGTGGCAGCTGTAACGACATCAACAATACGGACCTGCGCAGGATGTGCGATGCGGAAAAAGGCAGTGGTAGTTGCAACTCGATCAATGACGGGGATCAACGCCGTTACTGCGAGGCCAAAACCCGTGGCGGCAGTTGCAACAGCATCAACGATACGACTCTGCGCAGGATGTGCGATGCAGAAACAGGAGGCGGTAGCTGCAACTCGATCAATGACACGGATCAGCGTCTTTTCTGTGAGGCCAAAACCCGTGGTGGCAGTTGCAACAGTATCGGCAGCCAGGATCTGCGCAATCAATGCGAAGCCATGAAGCGTTGATTGAGTGTGATTGCGTCAACCAGTGCCAGTCTGTTTACTGGTAAGCCAAGGAAGCGTGTGATGAAGAAAATACTTGCGATGCTGTTGATGTTTGCCTTCGCCGGCCATGCCTTTGCTGGCTGTATGGGCATCAACGATCAGGATCAGCGCAGATATTGCGAAGCCAAGTCCGGTAGCGGCAGTTGCAACGGTATCAACAATCAGGATTTGCGCAGGATGTGTGAGGCGGAAACCGGAAGTGGCAGTTGCAACGGGATCAATGATTCGGACCAGCGTCGTTACTGCGAGGCCAAGACCAACGGGGGCACTTGCAACGGCATCGGTAGTCAGGATCTGCGCAGAATGTGTGAGGCGGAAACAGGCGGTAGCACCTGCAATGGCATCGGCGATTCTGATCAGCGCCGACTCTGTGAAGCCAGGACCAACGGGGGCACTTGCAACGGTATCAGCAGCGAGGACCTGCGCCGTCAGTGCGAAGCCATGAAACGCTGATCCTCGGCCTGATCCAAACGTAAAAAGGGACACCCAACGGTGTCCCTTTTTCGTGGACGCCTGAAACGGAATCCCCGGACCACCCAGTCAAACTTTTCACTTGCCACAACCCGGCTCATCGCCAAAGGTTCCCCCCATCCACACCACGTCGTAGACTGCGAAACAAGTTGTAACGCCTCTCCCACGGACGGAACCGCGCATGATTCAGATCGGCAGCCGCAACAACGCCCCCACGCCGCAGCACAAAACCCAGGACATCTACATCTTCAGCATCGACCTGTCCCGACCGGCGACGCCGTTCTGTTTCGAGCAATCGATTGGCGGCGGGCATGTCGAGCAGGGTGGCGCGCGGTGGCTGGCGCTGGATGAACTGGATGGCTGGCCGGGCGAGTGGCGTGAGCATCTGAAGAAGGCCGGTTGTGCCTGGGTGGCCGAGTTGATGGACGCGCATTCGGGAGACAGTCAGGCTGATCTGGTCTCGCTGATCCTCCAGCGCTACGCCGAGCCGGCGCAGCCAGCCGGGCGTTTGCAGGCGATTGGGCGTTGGTTCAAGCGCCACTTCTATATTGGCGGCCGGTACGGCGTCTGACCCGAGGAAACTTTCATGACCCAGACTCTGGAACGCGCCATCGCGATTGCTGCCACGGCCCACGCGGGGCAGGTGGACAAGGGCGGTGCGCCGTACATTTTGCATCCGCTGAAGGTCATGTTGCGCATGAGCAGCCTGGAAGAGCGCATCGTCGCGGTGCTGCACGATGTGGTCGAGGATTGCGGCATCAGCCTGGATGATTTGCGCAAGGAAGGCTTCAGCGAAGAAGTCTTGTCAGCCATCGAATCGGTCACCAAGGTGCCGGGCGAATCCTACGAGGACTTCGTCGAGCGCGCGGCGCAGAACCCGATCGGGCGGGTGGTGAAGCTGGCGGATCTGGAAGAAAACAGCGACCTGTCGCGGATTGCCTCGCCGAATTGGGAGGATCTGGAGCGGATCGAAAAATATCGACGGGCGATTGGACGGTTGCGCGCCTGATCGCGTTTTGAATCAAATAATCATGGATGAAGAGAGCGGCAGATGGCACGAATTGATTTGAATGTCCCTTTCGCTGAAAAGGATCAAGCCAAACTTCTTGGTGCACGTTGGGATCCTCAAGTGAAGACCTGGTATGTGCCAGAAGGTACGAGCGCGGAGGCTTTTGCGCGTTGGGTGCCACAGTTGACTGCGTTTGGTTTGGAGCATGAGCCGGAATTCCATGTGCGCTCACCGTATTATTTCATCTTGCAGTCGGCTACAGAATGTTGGAAATGCTACTGCCTGACTCGTGTTTTCTCATTCAGGCTTCCAGAAGAACACGAGCAGTTCGAGTTTGCCGAAGAGGACGAAGAAACCGACTTCTCACTGGAACGCGGACTTGGCTACTGGGTATGCGATGGATTCCGGGCTGGATTGTCCGATGTGCTCACCTTGTCGCCTTCAGTCATCAAACAGCTTCGTACCTATACCACTCGCTATCAGCCTGACTACAGCCAAAAGGCGGGAATGGTTTATTACATGAATCACTGCGAACACTGTTCTGCAAAACTGGGTGATTTCTACATGCACAGCGAGCCTGGAGGTGCGTTTTTCCCAATGTCTCCAGATGCAGCAAGTGCGATGACCTTGCACTTGGTCAGGGAACGGTTCGATGGCAACGGCAGCCTGGGATGGTCCACCGAAGACTTCGTAGATTTCATGCAACTCAAAAGCTGTTGACTGCGCGCGTATTGCTCGTACGGCAGTGACCTGCCTTTCTGGTGTCAGGCACTGCATTAGAAAACGAATCACGATTGCGTCCTTTCGACTATTGGAGAGTTGATGAAATCCATTCTGTGTTTGTTGATCGCTGCCGGATTCGGCGCGCTGTTGCAGTTCGAAGGTGTGCCGCACGGTTTGCTGCTGGGCTCGATTCTCGTCACCGCACTGGCCGCCACCAAATTTGGCTTCGCGCCCAGGACCCCTTATGGCTTGGGTTACATTCAGGTCACCCTCGGCATCGCCACAGGCTTGATGTTCGAGGCCTGGGACAGCGCGACCGTCTCGACGATGTTGCCAAGTCTTGGCCTGTTGCTGCTGTGCCTCACAGTACAAGTGGCGCTGTCCGCCTTGTGGCTGGCGCGCGGGGCAGGGTGGAATCGTACCGATGCCTTGCTGGCGGTGTATCCGGGAGCGCTGGCGGCGGTGTTTGATTTGCTGGAATCGCATCAGGCCTCGAGCAAGGTCATCATCGTGCATCTGATGCGTTTGCTGCTGATCACGGTGCTGGTGAGTTTGCTGATTCCCGGTCAGGCAGCAGTCGTGGTTGCGGAGGTCGATCCGCTGTCCACGGGCATGGCGTTGACCGTGTTCTCGCTGATCATTTCGAGCATTGTGGTCGGGCGATTGCTGCTGGCGATGGGTGTGCCGGCGCCGTTCATGTTGACGGCGATTATCCTGACGGCCGTGTTCCTGAAATCGGGATGGCTGCACGGTTTTCACATGCCGGACTGGAGCCTGAATCTGGCGGCGCTGATTCTCGGTGTGCGGATCGGCTCACGTTTTCAGGGCCTTGGCCTGGCGGAACTGGCTCGTCATGGCCGCACGGCGTTGGTGTCGGTGGGTTTGATGATTCTGGTCGCGGCGGGGTTCGCCGAAGTGGCGGCGCGGTTGCTGGGCAGTGATGCGTTGTCGCTGTGGCTGGCGTACATGCCGGGGGCCATTGAGACCATTGCCATCGTTGCGTTTGGTGGCGGGTTGAACGTGGTGTTCATCTTCACTCACCATCTGGTGCGAATGGTGCTGCTGCACTTTGCGCCGGCGTTGTTGGTGCAGGTGCGGCGGGCTCGCGAGGAGGTTTGATCTGCTGGCGTTACCGAACCTGAGGCTCGCGAGCACCCCTCTGAATCACGCATGCCCCAGGGCAATCGCAAACGACACGACGATCATGCACGCAAACGCAAAATTGAGATTCATGGGTGTTCATCCTGAGCCTTATTGAAGTGGTGCCATTCTGAACAGGCCGGATGCAAAGAAAAAATTCGGCTTCATGATTTCAATGATCGAAACAATTGATACCAGCCGGTTTGTGTTTGGCCGAGGCATTGGTTAGTCTCGCCAAACCTGCAATTACAAGCACAAACAGGCATAACCATGCACGATCATTCCACCTCCGAGCTTCCCTCCCTGCGTCGGCAGAAAATCCTCTTGATCCTCGAACGTGACGGCAAGGTCATGGCGTCCGAGTTGAGCCAGCATTTTGCGGTGTCCGAAGACACCATTCGCCGCGATTTGGCCGAGCTGGACAACGCCGGGCTGGTGCAGCGGGTGCATGGCGGGGCGCTGCCGCGACCGAAGGACACAGGCAAGGATTACTTCACGCGGATCAGCGAAACCGACGAGGTGAAAACCAGCCTCGCGCAACTCGCGGCAGGCAGGGTGAAGGACGGCCAGATTGTGCTGTTCGATTCCGGCACCACCACCTTGCAGATCGCCCGTTCGCTGCCCTCGGATATCTCGATCACCGCCGTGACGACGTCACCGATGACGGCGATCACGCTGGCGGAATACAAGGGGATCAAGGTGATTCTGGCGGGCGGGCAGCTGAATCTGGCGACGATGTCGGTCAGCGGTCACGAGACTGTGCGACTGCTGCAAAGCATCAAGGCGGATGTGTTGTTTACCGGTGTATGCGCGATTCATCCGGAGGTGGGGCTGAGTTCGCTGTATTTCGATGAAGTGCCGGTCAAGCAGGCATTGTTCGACAGTGCGGCGCAGGTGATTGCCGTGACCACGGCAGACAAGCTGGGGGCTGTGGAGCCGTTTGTGGTGGCGCCGTGCAATCGGGTGCATACGCTGATTACCGAGCGGCATCTGGCGTCGGGCAGTGCCGAGGATTATCGGCGGTTGGGGATTGAGGTCGAACAGTTGCAGGACTGATGTTTTGCGGCAAATAAAAAGGCCCCACCGTGAACGATGGGGCCAGTTCAATCAGCGCAGTTTTTCCAGCATCTGGTAGTACCACATGCCCGCCGCCAGCATCGGGTTCCCCAGCAGATCCCCCATCGGCACCCGAATGTGCGAGCACGCGGCGAACGTGTCGAACTGCTGCATCTGCCCGGTGATCGCGCGGCTCATGATTTCGCCCATGATGTGGGTCGTGGCGATGCCGTGGCCGGAGTAGCCCTGGCAATACCAGACGTTGTCCGAGAGCTTGCCCAGTTGCGGGATGCGGTTGATGACGATGCCCATCGCGCAGCTCCACTGGTAGTCGATTTTCACCCCTTTGAGTGCCGGGAAGGTCTGTTCGATGCACGGTCGCAGTTCGCCGGCGATGTCCCGTGAGTCCTTGCCGCTGTAGTTGGCGCCGCCGCCGAACAGCAGTCGGCCATCGGCGGTGAGGCGGTAGTAGTCGAGGACGAAGCGGCAGTCGTAAACGGCGAGGTCTTCGGGGTTGATCTGCTTTGCCAGATCCCCCAGCGGTTCGGTGGTGACGATGCCGCCCATTGCCGGGAAAATCTTGCCCTTGAGCTGGCCCGGTTCGAGCTTGTGGTAGACGTCGCCGGCCAGCAGCACTTGATTGGCGTCGATCCGGCCGTGGGCGGTGCGTACGCCAGGGTTGTCGCCGTGAATGATTTCCAGCACTTCGCTGTTTTCGAAGATCAGCGCGCCGAGGCTTTCCGCCGCCCGTGCCTCGCCGATGCACAGATTGAGCGGGTGCAGGTGCATGTTGCGGGTATTCTTGATTGCGCCGTGATAGAGGTCGCTTTGCAGCAGGTCGCGCACCTGGCTGCGGTCGAGCAGGCTGACTTCATCGCCCATGCCGCGACGCACGGCTTCGTCGTAGTCGCTGCGCAGACCCGCCATGTGGCTCGGCTTGTACGCCGCGTGCAAATGGCCGTGCTTGAGGTCGCAATCGATGTCGTATTTCTTGACCCGTTGCTGAATGATTTCGTGGCCGCGCCAGCGCAGGTGCCAGATGAAATCGTCGACCTCATCGCCCAAGGTGTTGCGCATCTGTTTGCGCATCGCGCCGTCGCCGGACAGGCTGCCGGTCACCTGTCCGCCGTTGCGTCCGGTGGCGCCCCAGCCGATCTTGTGGCTTTCGACGATGGCGACTTTCAGGCCTTTTTCGGCGAGTTCCACGGCGGTGGCGACACCGGTGAAACCGCCGCCGATGATCACCACATCGACCTTGTGCCGGCCTTGCAGGGTCGGGTAGTCGGTGTCGCGGTTGAGGGTGGCGGTGTAGTAGGAATTGCTGCGTTCAGTCATGTCAGTGTCCAGATTCGGGAGTCGGTGCACGGACCCTGTGGGAGCGGGCTTGCTCGCGAAAGCGATGCGTCAGTCACCTGAAGTGTTGAATGTGACGACGCCTTCGCGGGCAAGCCCGCTCCCACAGGGGAAGAGTTGTGAAAGATCAGGCTTCGGTCAGGTACCAGCGCCAGTCCTGCTCACCCACTTCGGCCATGAACTGCCGGTACTCCGCACGTTTCACTGCCAGATACACCCCAAGAAATTCCTGCCCCAGCGCATCCCGTGCCCACGCCGAATTTTCCAGCGCCGTGAGCGAGGTCAGCCAGTCGGTCGGCAGCAGTTCTTTCGCCTGCGCATAACCGTTGCCCTGCACCGGTTCACCCGGATCGATGTCCTCTTTTATCCCGCGATGAATGCCCGCGAGAATTGCCGCCGCTGCCAGATACGGGTTGGCATCGGCGCCGCAGATGCGGTGTTCGATGTGTCGGGTGTTGGCCGGGCCGCCGGGCACGCGCAGGCTGACGGTGCGGTTGTCGACGCCCCAGGTCGGCGCCAGTGGCGCGTAGCTGTTGGCCTGGAAGCGGCGGTAGGAGTTGGCGTTCGGGCAAAACAGCAGCAGCGAATCGAGCAACGAGGCGAGCATCCCGCCAATCGCCGTGCGCAGCAGCGGGGTGCCGGCCGGGTCCTCGGAGGCAAACAGATTGCGTCCTTCGGCATCGGCGAGGCTGACGTGCATGTGCATGCCAGTGCCGGCCAGGTGATCGAACGGCTTGGCCATGAACGTCGCCTGCATCCCGTGCTTGTGCGCCACGGCTTTGACCAGCCGCTTGTAGCGCACCGCTTGATCCATCGCTTTCAGCGCATCGCCGTGTTCGAGGGTGATTTCCACCTGGCCTGGCGCGTATTCCGAGATCGCCGTGCGGGCCGGAATGCCGTGCAGTTTGCAGGCGCTGTAGAGGTCGGCGAGGAACGGCTCGATCTGTTCCAGCTCACGCAATCCGTAGACCTGTGTGTGCCTCGGTCGGCCACCGTCGGCATCCAGCGCCGGTTGCGGACGCCCGTTGTGATCGCGCCTGGCGTCGAGCAGATAAAACTCCAGCTCGCAGGCCATCACCGGGTGGTAACCCTCGGCCTTGAGGCTGTCGATCACCTTGATCAGCAGGTGACGCGGATCGGCAATGCTCGCGGGCATGCCTTGCTCCGGGTGCATGCTGACCTGCACCGCGGCGGTCGGAATCTGCCGCCACGGCAGGCGCACCAGACTGCCTTCCAGCGGATAGGCGCGGCAGTCAATGTCGCCGACGTCCCACACCAGACCGGAGTTTTCCACGTCTTCGCCCTGCACGGTCAGGCCGAGGATGGTGCTCGGCAGCGGGCGACCGCTTTCGTACACGGCGAGCAGTTCTTCGCGGTGCAACAGCTTGCCGCGCGGCACGCCGTTGGCGTCGAGGATGAACAGCTCGATCATGTCGATGTCGGGGTTTTGCTCAAGAAAGTTACGGGCGTCTTCAATGGCTGCGAATTTCATAATCAATCACTCACGATGGCGCCGCACAGGCGCGCAGATTCGAACCGGACGCAGCTCGGCAAAAGGCGCGGGCGTCCTGGCAGGGATATCGAAAAAATGAGGAGGGCTGTCGCGATTTTTACCGGCGCGATCAGACGGACAGGCAGATATCCGGCGGGCGTGCGGAGTGACGCAGCTTGGAGCGGCTCAGGGCCATGGGGAGATTGACGATGCGATTCATGCGCGGCCCCTGTGAAAGAGGGCGCACAGTGCAGAGACGTTCAACGATTCTGATTGTTGTAGTGACGTGCTCATGACGCGTGTTTCCGTTGGCGGAAAACGTCGGCGGCGGGAGTGTCCCGCCATGCCGGTGTGGCTGGATAGTAAGGGGGAATTCCCGGATAAGTAAACGCCTGATTCCGAAGGGCGTGGCGAGCCCCCGGTTCAGCGCAACAGGTGAAACCCCAGTCCGACGAGGGCGCAAACGATCAACACCTCGATCACCCCGCGCTTGAAAACAAACAGCCCGAGGGTCGCCGCCAGCGCTAGCAACAGCGCAAAAAAATCAGGCTGTGCGGCAAAACCCTTGGGCCAGAACACATGGTAAGCAAAGAAACACGCCAGGTTCAGGATCACCCCGACCACCGCCGCCGTGATCGCCGTCAGCGGTGCGGTGAACTTCAATTCGTTGTGGGTCGACTCCACCAGCGGCCCGCCGGCGAGGATGAACAGAAACGAAGGCAGGAAGGTGAACCAGGTCACCAGCGTCGCCGCCAGCGCACCGGCGGCAAACGCATGTTCCGGGCCGAACGTCGGTTGCACATAAGCCCCGACGAACCCGACGAACGCCACCACCATGATCAGCGGACCCGGCGTGGTTTCACCCAGGGCCAGGCCGTCGATCATTTGCGTCGGGGTCAGCCAGCCGTAATGCCCGACCGCGCCTTGATACACGTAGGGCAACACCGCGTAGGCACCGCCGAAAGTCAGCAGCGCCGCTTTGGTGAAGAACCAGCCCATCTGCGTGAAAGTCCCGTTCCAGCCGAAGCATGCGGCCAGCAACGCCATCGGCAGACACCACAACAGTGCGCCGACCAGCACCAGACGCAGCAGCCTCGGCAGGCTGAACCGGGCATGTTCAGGCGGTGGCGTGTCGTCATCGACCAACGCCGGGCCGAAGGACTTTTCGCTGCCACGATGACCGCCATTGTTGAACCGCTGAGGCGCCCAGCGTCCGCCCAAATAGCCGATCACTGCTGCACCAAGCACGATCAGCGGAAATGGTACGTTGAAGGCGAAGATCGCCACGAACGCCGCCCCGGCAATCGCCCACAGCCAACCGTTTTTCAAGGCCCGCGAACCGATGCGATGGGCCGCATGCAACACAATCGCGGTCACTGCGGGTTTGATCCCGTAAAACACCCCGGCCACCACCGGCACGTCGCCGAACGCTATGTACACCCAGGACAGGGCAATCAGAATCAGCAGCGAAGGCAACACAAACAGCGCACCGGCCAGCACGCCGCCTCGGGTTCGGTGCAGCAACCAGCCGATATAGGTCGCCAGTTGCTGGGCCTCCGGGCCGGGCAGCAACATGCAGTAGTTGAGCGCATGCAGGAAACGTCGCTCGGAGATCCAGCGCCGGTGCTCCACCAGTTCCTGATGCATGATCGCGATCTGCCCGGCGGGGCCGCCGAAGCCGATGCAGCCGAGTTTGAGCCAGAAGGGCCAGGCTTGGCGCAGGGTGATGGGGTGTGGGCGGGGCAAATCCTTTGGCGTTTGGCTCAAGTGTGGCTCCCGGATTGGTTATTGTCGGAGCGGCTATCTAATCAGGATTTTATGAATTTGTGGGGTCTGCCTTGCCCTCACCCCAGCCCTCCCGAAACGTCGGACCGCCCGGAGGGAGAGGGAGCCGACCGAGTTGTCTTGCGTTATACATCGACCTGAAGAATCGAGTCGATTATGGATTCAACGCCATGCATTCAGGCCAGTATCCGGATTCAGTCCTATCCGTTCAGACCGGCATCCGGATTCAACACTATACGTTCAGGTCGGCGCATTGCTGAAATATCCCCCAATCGGTTCCCTCTCCCTCCGGGAGAGGGCTAGGGTGAGGGCCTTTCGATCGTCAGGCATGCGCCAAACTCCAGCGAACCGCCGCATTCTGATCACTTTCCCGCGCCTCAACCCAATGCGAACCCTCAGGCGTCGTCTCACGCTTCCAGAACGGCGCACGGGTCTTCAGCACATCCATGATGAACGCGCAGGCCTCGAACGCCGCATGCCGATGTTTGCTGCTGACGCCAACAAACACGATCGGCTCGGTCACCGACAGCGCGCCGACCCGATGCACAATCTCCACCGCCAACAGTGGCCAGCGCTCCCGGGCCTGGTCGGCGATCTGCTCCAGAGCCTTTTCGGTCATGCCCGGATAGTGCTCCAGAAACAGTTCGTTAACCGTTTGGCCGACATTCAGATCACGCACGTAACCGATGAAGTTCACCACCGCGCCCACCCGTGGATTGCGTGCATGCAGGTCGGCAATCAACTGACCGGCATCGAAGTTTTTGCGCTGGACTCGAACACCCATGCCTCAACCCCCGGTGACTGGCGGGAAAAACGCGATCTCGTCGAAGTCTTCGATGGCCTGATCCGGCTGGCACAACTCCTGATTCACCGCACACATCAGATTGCCGGCGCCGAGCACTTCACGCCAGAGATCTCCCCGCGCCATCAGCAGTTGCCGCACATCCTCGACACACGCGAGGGTTTCGCTGGCCGGAATTTTTTCACCGCCCAGATTGAGCCGGTCACGGTAGCTGGCGAAGTAGTTGATCAGAATCATTGCGGGTTCTCCCATTGAAAGTGGCCGGAGCGGCCGCCCTGTTTGCTCAGCAGGCGGATGTCGCCGATGACCATCGCCCGGTCCACCGCTTTGCACATGTCATAGATCGTCAGCGCGGCGACGCTGGCGGCGGTCAGGGCCTCGAGTTCGACGCCGGTCTGGCCCGTGAGGCGGCAAGTGCTGGTGATTTGCACGCGGTCCGGCTCGCAGGCCTTGAGCTCGACGTGGATCGAACTGAGCAGCAGCGCATGGCACAGCGGAATCAACTCATGGGTGCGCTTGGCTGCCTGAATCCCGGCGATCCGCGCCACAGCGAACACATCGCCCTTGGGGTGGCCGTTGGACTGGATCATTTGCAGGGTTTCCGGGCGCATCTGCACCCAGGCCTGGGCGGTGGCTTCGCGGCGCGTCGCGGCTTTGTCGCTGACGTCGACCATATTGGCGCGGCCCTGATCGTCGAGGTGGGTGAGGGTATCGCTCATGCGGTGTGCTCCTGGATCGGGCTGTAGATTCGGGGGGCGTTGCGGTGTGGGACGTGGATCAGGTTCAGGCGGTGCTTGAGCGCCCAGCGCACCGTCAGTGCAGTAGGGGCGGACAGGCTGACGAGGGTGCCGAGGCGGGCGCGCACGGCTTTGTGGATCAGTTCGAGGCTGCATCGGCTGGTGACCACGACGAAGCCCTGACGCGCATCGAGGCCTTCGAATTGCAGGGCGCCGATCAGTTTGTCGAGGGCGTTGTGGCGGCCGATGTCTTCGCGGCACAGCAGCGCTTCGCCGTCGGCGTCGAAGTACAACGCCGCGTGCAGGGCGCCGCTGCTGCGGGCCAGTTGCTGGGCCTGCTCGATGCGCTGGCGGATGCCGTCGAAATGCGCGGCCGGTGGCAGCGGTGTCGGCGTCAGGATCTCCAGTTGCGGCAGCGCCTGTTCAAGGGCTTCCACGCCGCAGAGGCCGCAACCGCTGGTGCCGGCCATTTGCCGGCGATGATCTTTCAGGGCCCAGAACGCGCGGCTGGAAATCTGCACGTCGGCCTGGCAGGCCTGGTCGAAGTGGGTCAGGCGAATGTCATGGATATCATCGAGGCTGTCGACGATGGCATTGCTCAGGCTGAAGCCGCGAATGAAGTCCTCGATGTTGCCCGGCGAGACCATCATCACGGCCTGATTCAAGCCGTTGTAGCTGATGGCCAGTGCGATCTCCGCCGCCAGGGCCGCGTGGGACACAGGCGCGTCGTCGAGGTATTCGCGGTAAGCCACTGGCGAAGGTTGTGGCGCGGGGGCGTTGGCGTCGCCCGGTTCGATGAGTTGTTCAACTTGGCACAGCATCTTGAAAGTCCCCGAAGCGCTGAAGTGGGTTCAGGCTACGGGGCAGTGAAAAAAGCGTCCAATCGCTTGTTCCGATGCAGTGATTGGATTGGTCGATGACCGCATGCGGACCTGAAGTCGTTGCACCGAAGTGCAACGTTTCAGGTTACTTCGGAAGGGTTAAACGGCTGGCGCCTCGATCCCGAACATCTTCCGCGCCTCGGCAAAACACTTCTCGGCGATCGCCGAGCGGGGTTCGGTCTTGCGCATCACCAGCCCCAACGGCGCGAGCACGCTGGCATCCGGCAGGTTGATGAAGGCCAGGTGTTCGATCGGCTCCTGCAGACCACTGTCCAGCGGCATGATCGAGCAGCAAAAGCCCTGGTGAATCGCCTGCAGCAGTTGGTAGGTCGAATCGCTTTCCATGATCGGCTGCGGATTGAGCCCGCGACTGCGGAAACTCAGGTCGATGGATTTGCGGTAATGCATGCCGGTGGTGATCATCCCCAGCGGCAATTCGGCGGCGTCTTCCCAACTCATTTCCGGGCCTTCGAAATGGAAGTGGCGGGTGTCGTAAAGCAGGCCGACGCGGGTTTCGCCGATCTCGAAGAAGTCGAAATAGTTCGGGTTGACGTGATCCAGATAACACACGCCCAGGTCCAGCTGATTGTTGCCCAGGCCTTCGATAATCTCGTTGGAGCTCAGCGACGACAGGCTGTATTTCAGTTCCGGATAGATTGCGGACAAACCCTGAATGTAATTGACCGGATTGAAGTTGCTCAGCGGCACCAGCCCCAGGCGCAGGCTGCCAACCAGTTGCCCGCGGCAGGCCGCGGCTTCGGCGAACAACCCGTCGTGGGCGGCCAGCAGGGTGCGGGCCCAGGCCAGTACGCGCTCACCGGCCTGGGTGAAACCTTCAAAGCGCTGGCCGCGATTGACCAGCACCAGATCCAGTTCGTCTTCCAGATTGCGCAGGCGCATTGACAGGGTCGGCTGGGTGATGTGGCAGCGCGCGGCGGCCTGGCCGAAGTGGCGGGTTTCGTCCAGCGCGATCAGGAACTTGAGTTGTTTGATGTCCACGATGGCACCTGCTCGATTGGGAATTTTGATTGAGTATTGACGCAGATGCGTACGGCGCACGGAAAGCGCAGGGGGTGACGATCCCATTGATCGCGTTTTACGTCCAATCGGAAGCGTTTAAGAGGCTATCGAGGGTTTCGATGATGGCCGGTTTCATTGGCTCTGACCGTGGTCGGAGTGTTTAGAAAAGTGACCGATAGATCGGGTCGATAGTGCGGTTGGTTAGAGTGATTAGACAGTCTTGATAAGTGCCACTTAGGCTCTGGCCCAATTGAATTGGCGAATGCCGGAGAGTGTCATGAGTGTTAAAGCGGATGCCTTGTTTGTTCCCTTGAATATTGCCGTGCTGACGGTCAGCGATACCCGCGATTACGCCAGCGATACCTCCGGCCAGTTGCTGGTCAGCCGTCTGCTGGAAGCTGGCCACACGTTGAGCGAACGCAATCTGCTCAAGGACGACCTGTACAAGATCCGCGCCCAGGTCGCGCACTGGATTGCCGACGACAACATCCAGGTGGTCCTGATCACCGGCGGCACCGGTTTCACCGGGCGCGACAGTACTCCGGAAGCGGTGGCTTGCCTGCTGGACAAACAGATCGACGGTTTCGGCGAACTGTTCCGCGCCATCTCGATTCTCGACATCGGCACCTCGACCGTCCAAAGCCGTGCGCTGGCGGGCCTGTCCAACGGCACGCTGGTGTGCTGCCTGCCGGGCTCCACCGGCGCATGCCGCACGGCGTGGGAAGGCATCCTCGCCGAGCAACTGGACAACCGTCACCGCCCGTGCAACTTCGTCCCGCACCTCAAACCGGTGCAAGCCTGCGGGCCACGGGGATGAGCAAGGCTGCGTTGATGCCGGTCGAGGAGGCCCTCGACCAGTTGCTGGCGATGGCCAATGAACAACGTCTGCCGGACAGTGAATCGGTGCCGCTCAATGAGGCACGCGGGCGAGTATTGGCCAGCGATCTGGTCGCCACCCTCGACCTGCCGCCATGGCCGAACAGTGCCATGGACGGCTACGCCTTGAACCTCGCCGATCTGCACCGCCAGCCATTGAGCGTGTCGCAGCGGGTCTATGCCGGGCTGGCGCCTGATGCGTTACTGCCGGGCACTTGCGCACGGATTTTCACTGGCGCGCCATTACCGTCGGGCGCCAATTGCGTGGAGATGCAGGAAAACGTCGAAGTGCTGGAGGACGGCCGAGTACGATTCCTGCAACCGCTGAAGATCGGCCAGAACATCCGTGCCCAGGGCCAGGAAAACCGCGTCGGCGACACTCTGCTGCGTGCCGGAAAACGCCTCGGCCCGTTCGAACTGGCGGTGGCTGCGGGGCAGGGCATGACCCACCTGCCGGTAGTGCGCCGCCCACGAGTGGCATTGCTGTCGACCGGTGATGAGCTGGTGGAACCGGGTCAGCCCCTGCGTCCCGGCAGCATCTACAACAGCAATCGCACCTTGCTCGACCATTGGTTGCGCGAACTGGGCTGCGAGGTGATCGACGCCGGGATTCTTCCGGATCGCCCGGCACAAACGCGGCTCAAGCTTGAGCAACTGCAAGTGGCAGCCGATCTGATTCTGACCACGGGTGGCGTCTCCGCCGGCGATGCCGATTGCCTCGGTCAGGTGCTGCGCGACAATGGCAAGCCGCTGCTGTGGAAGCTTGCGATCAAACCCGGCAAGCCGCTGACGGTCGGGCATTTCGGCAACGTGCCGGTAATCGGTCTGCCGGGCAATCCGACCTCGGCGCTGGTGACCTTCGGCTTGCTGGCGCGCCCGTACCTGCTGCGCATTCAAGGCGTGGAAGAGGTAATGCCGCTGAGCTTTACCGTCGACGCCGGATTCGACTGGCCGAAACCCGGCAGCCGTCGCGAATACTTGCGGGTGCGCCTGGAGGGCGGGCAGGCGGCGCTGTATCCGAATCAGAGTTCCGGGGTCCTGCTCGGCGCGACCTGGGCTGACGGGCTGGTGGAGATCCCGGAGAACAGCACGCTGCGAATGGGTGATCCACTGCGCTTCATTCCGTTCAGCGAGCTGTTCTGAGCACGATCAACAAACTGTCGAAGACTGGGGGCGGCTACCGGGTCAATTTCAGTCGTTCGTGCCATTGGGCAATGGATTCTTCCGGGTAGACCTCGAACTGCTGATCCCTGACGCTTGCCTGCACTTCGACCCACGGTGCCTTGGAGCCAAGCATCAGATGGGTGTGTTCCGGCGGCACCGGCAACGGCGTGTCGATGGCCGAGGCGAACGGGTGGATCAGCTCCGGCCATTCCGGGCTGAACAGCCACAGACCGCTGCCGCACAACGAACAGAAGTGTCGTTCGGCGGAGCTGCGATGGGCGCGTTTATCGCCTTCGTCCTTCATCTTCGCGTGATAAATCGTGATGTGCTTGCGCCCGCGAACCTTGAGGCTGGCCGCGTCGCCGCCGAGGTTGATCGCATAACCGCCACCGCCCTGGGTCTTGCGGCAGATCGAGCAGTAACAGCGCTGATAAGGGTAGGGGTGGGCGCTGTCGAGGGTGAATGAAACCGCGCCGCAGTGGCAGGAACCTTCGAGGTGCATGAGTGGCCTCCGGTGGGTTTTGTCGGTGCGGTTCAGCCTAGAAGAGATGGGGTGAAAGTGCTGCCGCCATCGCGAGCAGGCTCGCTCCCACAGTTGGAACGCATTTCAAGTGTGGGAGCGGGCTTGCTCGCGAAGAACGATAACGCGGTGTAACTGGACGCCCGCGAAAAGCCCGGTCAGCATGGCGCAAAAAATCGGGATCAAAACCCATGCGCCGACTACCTTCCCTGGCCGCCCTGCGAACCTTCGAATGCGCCGCCCGCCACGCGCATTTCGGCCGCGCCGCCGCCGAGCTGTGCGTCACCGACAGCGCCGTCAGTCATCAGATTCGCCAGCTCGAAGAACAACTGGGCGTGTCGCTGTTCATCCGCGAGGGCCGGCAGATCCGCCCGACCATCGCCGCCGGGCGCCTGATGCAAAGCCTGCAACAGGCCTTCGAGCTGATCGGCGATGCCTGCGACGAGTTGCGCGATCCATCCTCCCTCGCCGTGTTGCGGCTGGCGGTGACGGCGGAGTTGGCGCAGAAGTGGCTGATGAGCCGTCTCACCGATTTCTACGCGCGTTATCCGCACATCACCTTGCACCTTTACGAACAACCGATCGACGCCACGGCCCCCGGCGAGGACATCGACCTGGCGATCACCTACGGCACGGGCCCGGCGGACAGCAGTGCGTATTTCGTCCGTCCGTTGCCGGCGTTGCAGTTCTTCCCGGTGTGCAGCCCCGGCCTGTTCAACCAGGGCAACCTGAAAACCCC
Source organism: Pseudomonas sp. SDO52101_S400 (assembly GCF_054071635.1). Taxonomy (NCBI): domain Bacteria; kingdom Pseudomonadati; phylum Pseudomonadota; class Gammaproteobacteria; order Pseudomonadales; family Pseudomonadaceae; genus Pseudomonas; species Pseudomonas sp. SDO52101_S400. The sequence continues at coordinate 20,656 of NZ_JBSVWF010000001.1, forward strand.
GAAGGACCTGGCCCGCCATTGCCTGTTGCACGACGATCAGGACGGCAAGACCTGGACCGCGTGGCTGACCAGTCATGCCGGCGACCTGCGCCCGGAGCGCCAGTTGTATTTCGCCCACGCCGGCCTGGCTTTGGAAGCGGCGGCGCAAGGGCAGGGCGTGGCGATGGGCGACAACCTCACCGCGCAGGAGGATTTGCAGAGCGGGCGTCTGGTGCGCCCGTTCACTTCCAGCATGACCGCGCTGGGCCAATACGCGCTGGTCTGCGAACGGGTGCGGCTGGAGCGTCCGGCGGTGGCGCAGATGCTGGAATGGTTCAACGATCAATTGGCGGATTGATGAGTTGAATTCAACTGTTCCGAAATAATCATCGTTGGCGGGCCGACCGCCAGCGACCGTAGCCTGAGGTCATTCCCATCCCGATGACGAGGTTTGACCATGGCGCGTTTGCTCGACACCACCCCGAAACAGGACGGCTTCCGTCTGCCCGGCGAATTCGAAGCCAAGTCCGGTTGCTGGCTCGGCTGGCCGGAGCGCACCGACGTCTGGCGCAACGGCGCCAAGCCTGCGCAGAAGGTCTGGGTGCAGATTGTCACCGCGATCTCCCACAGCGAGCCGGTGACGGTCTGCGCTTCGGCCTCCCAGTTCGCCACCGCCCGCCGCCAGTTGCCGCCGCAAGTACGCGTGGTGGAGATGACCTGCAACGACACCTGGTTTCGCGACAGCGGCCCATGCTTCGTGGTCAACGACCAGAGCGGTGAAGTGCGTGGCGTCGATTTTGAATTCAATGCCTACGGCGGCCTCGATGGCGGGCTCTACTACCCGTGGGACAAGGACGATCAGATCGCCAGCAAGATCCTCGAAATCGAACGCTTCGACCGCTATCGCGCCCCGCTGATTGCCGAACTCGGCGGCATTCAGAGCGACGGCCAGGGCAGCATCCTGACCACCGAGCAATGCCTGCTCAACCGCAATCGCAACCAGCACCTGGGCAAGGACGAAGTGACCCGCCGGCTGACCGACTATCTTGGCGCCGAGCAAGTGATCTGGCTGCCACGCGGTTGCAAGTTCGACGAAACCGACGGCCATGTCGACGACCTCGCGTGCTTCGTCCGGCCCGGCGAAGTGGTGCTGCAATGGACCGACAACCGTGACGACCCGCAATGGGAAATCTATCAGGAGGCCTACGACATCCTGCGCAGCACTCGCGACAGTCGTGGCCGCGAACTGATCGTGCACAAGCTGCCGCAACCGGACGTGCTGGAGTGGACCGCCGAAGAAGCCGAAGGCCTCGATCAGCAGGACAGCACCCACATCCGTCAGGCTGGCACCAAGATCTGCGCGTCGTACATCAACTACTACGCCGGCAACAGCTCGATCGTGGTGCCGCTGTTCGGTGATCGCAACGATCAGGTGGCGCTGGCGACCCTCGCCGAACTGTTCCCGCAGCACAAGATCGTCGGCATCGAAAACTCCCGGGAAATCCTGCTCGGTGGCGGCAACGTCGCGTGCATCACCATGCCGCAATACGCCGGCCAGAAAAAAGGAGCCTGACCATGGGCCTGCACAAACTGAGTAAAGCGTTATTGCTGGTGCTTGCACCCCTGTGTGTGCAGGCTGCCGAAACGGCGCAACCGGTGGTCAACCTGTACATCTGGGGCGAGTATCTGGCTCCGGACACCCTGAAAAATTTCGAGGCGAAGACCGGGATTCGGGTGGTCGCCGATCACTTCGATTCACTGGAAACCGTCGAGACCAAACTGCTCACCGGCCGCAGCGGCTACGACCTGGTGCTGACCGCCGGCCAGCACCTGTCGCGGGCCATCGAGAGCGGCGCGATCCAGACGTTGAACAAGCAGCAGCTCCCGCACTTTGCCGGAGTCGGCGACGAATTCCGTCAGCACATGGCGGTGTTCGATCCGGGCAACCGTTACGCCGGGATCTATGCCTGGGGCACCACCGGCGTCGGTTATCAGGAAGAGGCGGTGAAGCAGCGACTGCCGGAGGCGCCGAGGGATAGCTGGGCGATGCTGTTCGATCCGGCGGTAGTGTCGAAATTCGCCGATTGCGGGGTGAGCCTGCTTAACGATCCGAACGAAGTGTTCGCGGCGGTCATGAAATACATGGGCCTGGACATCAACCGTCAGAGCCTCGATGACCTGAAACTCGCCGAGCAACAACTGGCGAAGATCCGCCCCTACATCCGCTACTTCGACAATGACCTGAATATCAGCGACCTGGCCAACGGCAATACTTGCGTGGCGATGTCGTGGAACGGCAACGTTGCGATTGCGGCGGGCCAGGCTGAAGCGGCGAAAAAACCGTTCAAGTTGAATTACCGGATTCCGAAGGAGGGCACGTTGATCTGGTTCGATGCCATGGTCATTCCCAAGGATGCACCGCACCCCGAGGCCGGGTTGGCATTGATGGATTACTTGATGACACCCGAGGTGATCGCGCCGATCACCGATACCATTCATTACGCCAATGCGATTACGGCGGCGGACGGGTTGATCGATCCGGCGATTCGTAATGATCCGGGGACGTATCCGCCGGAGGCGGTGAGGGCTTCGTTGTATAGCAAGAATGATAATGGGAAGGTGTTTAATCGGGCTTTGATTCGGGCGTTCAGCAAGCTCAAGTCTGGTCTCTGAAAAGCCAACCCTCACCCCAGCCCTCTCCCGGAGGGAGAGGGGGCCGACCGAAGTGTCTTTCGTCATACATCGACCTGAAAGTCCGAGTCGATTATGGATTCACCAAAGTATTGGCAACTATGGATTCACTAACTTCTTGGCGACTATGGATTCACAGTTGCTGTGTCAGGTCGGCGTACTTCTTAAGCATCCCCGAATCGGTCCCCTCTCCCCCCGGGAGAGGGTTAGGGTGAGGGGCTTTTCGGAACCCGCCACAAATACCAAGCCGCCACCGTCCGAAACGGACTCCACCCCAACCCAATCTCAATCATCTCCCTGCGCGCAGGCTGCACCTCCAGCCCCTTCAACCGCCGATACCCCTCGCGCACGCCAAAGTCATCAGCCGGCAGAATATCCGGCCGCTCCAGGCTATAAATCAGCAACATTTCGACAGTCCAGCGCCCAACCCCACGCAGACTGACCAACCGCTCGATCAGCGCCTCATCCTCCATCGCCAGCGCAGTCGGGTAATCCGGCACCACACCGTCCAGAGTCGCCCGGGCAATCCCCTGAATCGTCGCAATCTTGCCCGCCGAAAACCCGCAACTGCGCAACCGGTCGAAGTCCGTAGCCAGAACTTGCTCCGGACGCGGAAACGTCTGCCCGGGAAACAATCCCACCAGCCGCCCCACAATCGCATCGCCAGCCTTGGCATGCAGTTGCTGATAGGCAATCGCCCGCACCAGCGATTCATAGGGATCGCGCGCCGGGTGCGGCTGATGCAGGCAAGGGCCGACTGCCGCGATATGGCGCTGCCAGTCGTCGTCGAGGCTGGCCAGAAACTCGCTGGCCGGTTGGTAGGGATCGGGCATGGCTTACTTCAGCAGACCGTTGACTTCGCCATAGGTGAACGCCTTGAGGTCATGGGTGTCGAGCTTGCCGGTGGCGAGAAAGCTTTTCACCAGTGAGCCCATGGCGCCGTAGAGAAATTCGGCGATGCCGGAGCCGGCGCTCAGGCGGCGCACGCCGAGGGTTTTCAACTCATCGGGGGAGGGCAGGCAAGCGAAACCGAGGACGTTGACCGGCAGTGATGTGCCCTTGCAGATGGCTTCGATTTCGTAGGCGGATGTCACCCCGGCAGCGAACAGCCCATCGGCCCCGGCCGCTTGATAAAGCGCGGCGCGACGCAAGGTTTCGGCGACGCGATCCTCGGCCGGCACCAGGCTTTTGAGGTAAACGTCGGTGCGGGCATTGATGAACAGCTTCACATTGCGCTTGTCGGCAACTTGCCGCGCGACTTCGATCTTGCGTGCCAGCAGTTCCGGCGTGCCGCTGCCGTCTTCGATGTTGATCCCGACCGCGCCGGCGGCGACAACCGCATCGATGACCTCGGCGACCCGCTCGAGGTCATCGGAATAACCGGCTTCGATGTCCACGCTCAACGGCACCTGGATGACACGGGCAATCGACTCCACGGTGCTGACCAAACGCTCCAGCGGCAGGGTGTTGCCATCCGGATAACCGTGGGCCCAGGCAACAGCAGCGCTGCTGGTGGCGACGGCTTTGCCGCCCAACTGTTCGACCAGTCGCGCACCCGTGGCGTCGGCGACGTTGGTCAGGATCAGCAGGCCATCGTGGTGCAACTGGTGAAACTGTGTGTCGAGCGCGTTCATCGAGATCCCTTCTTGTCGGTTTGTCAAAAAGCCAGCGGTTGCGTCAGTTGCACGGCGGCGTTTTCCAGCCGGAGCAAAAACGCCTTGCGCGGTTGCCCGCCACCATAGCCGGTCAGTGAGCCGTCCGCACCGATCACCCGATGGCAAGGCACCACGATCGACAGCCGATTGTGACCGTTGGCCAACCCCACCGCCCGACTGGCCCCGGGCTTGCCCAGCCGTGCGGCGATGGTGCCGTAGGTGCTGGTGTGGCCGTAGGGGATTTGCTGCAGCTCGGCCCAGACCTGCCGGGCAAACTCGCTGCCCGGCAGATGCAGCGGCACGCTGAACTCGCTCAGTTTGCCGGCGAAGTACAGCGCCAGTTCGTTTTCGATCTGCTGCAAATGCGCGTTGTGCCCCGGGGCGACCACGTAGCCGTAGCGGTTTTGCAGCTCTTCGACTTCGCGGGTCAGCGCCGGGCGGTCGAGAAATTCCAGCAGCACCAGCCCGCGTCGTTCGGCCATGGCGATCATCGGCCCCAGCGGCGTGGTCAGGCGGGTGAACAGCAGCGGCTCGCTGGCCGCTGCGCGCCCCGGCGTGATGTGGAACGACTTCTGAAACGCATCGCGAAAGCCGCTGAGGGATTCATATCCGGAGTCGAACGCCGCATGGTCGATGGAGGTGCCTTGCTTGATCCCGCCCAACGCCACGCCGAGCCGACGGGTGCGCAGCCACGTGTGAAAGGTCATGCCGAAATGCTGCTTGAACCAGCGCCGCAGCTTCAGCGGCTCGATGCCTTCGGCGAGCAACTGCGCATCGCTCCAGCGCAGCTCCGGATCGGCGTCGACTGCCTTCAATAGGCGTTGCACCCAGTCCGGGGCGATAGCGGCCGCGTCCAGCGGTTTGCAGCGCAGACAGGCGCGGTAGCCGGCGGACAGGCAGTCGTCAGCGTGGGCGAAGAACTCGACGTTTTCCGGTTTCGGTTTGCGCGCCGTGCAGGTAGGGCGGCAAAAGATCCCGGTGGTTTTCACGGCCGTGAAGAACACGCCTTCATAGGCAGTGTCGCTTGCGAGCATGGCGCGAACCATTTCGGCGTGAGGGGGCAGGACAGCGGTCTGTATGTTCATGGGCCGAGGATAAAACCAGTTATTCGATGGCTCCACCGAAAAATCGACAGTGAATTTTCGGGCCGCTGCACTACAGTGATCGGGTCGCTACAACTCGGGAATTGACTGTATGCCACCGTTCACGATTCACCACATCGATCACATCGTGCTGCGCGTTGCCGATCTGCAACGCAGCATCGATTTCTACGACCGGGTCTTCGGCGCCGAAGTGGTCAAGCGCAACGAAAAGTTCGGCCTGGTACACCTGCGCGCCGGCACGTCGATGATCGATCTGGTCGACCTCGACGGCGAAATCGGCCGCAAGGGCGGCGCCGCGGCCGGCAGCGAACGGCGCAATGTCGATCACTTCTGCCTGCGCATCGAGCCGTTCGATGAAGAGGCTTTGATCAGCCACCTGCAATCCTGTGGTCTGACCGTCGACAAAGCCGCCACCCGTTTCGGCGCCGAGGGCAACGGCCTGTCGTTGTACTGCTTCGATCCGGACGGCAATCAGGTCGAACTCAAAGGCCCGTCCGAGGCTTAGGCCCGTTTGGCCATCAGCAACACCGAAGCCGCCGCCGACAGCAGCCCCGCGCAGCAACGATTGAAGATCCGCTTGCCGCGCGGCTCGGCGAACCAGCGGCGCATGTGCAGGCCCATGTAGGCGTAGGCGCTGATGGCGATCCATTCCAGCAGCAGGAAAAGTACGCCCAGCAGCATGAATTGCGGGGTGATGGCGCGGGCCGGGTCGACGAATTGCGGCAGGAAAGCGGTGAAGATCAGTATTGCCTTGGGATTGCCAGCGGCCACAAGGAATTCCTGACGCGCCAGTGCCAGCAGGCCGCTCGCCGGCGCTGCAACGGCGTCTTCGGCAGCAGGATTGGCCCGCCACAGCTGCCACGCCAGATACAACAGATACGCCGCACCAATGATCTTGATCCCATAGAACAACAACTCGGACGTTTGCAGCACCACCGCCAGCCCCGCCGCCGCGAGGGCGATCATCCCGGCGAACGCCAGCAATCGGCCGATCCCGGCCACACAGGCGCGACGATAGCCATAACGAGTGGCGTTGCTGACCGACAGCAGATTGTTCGGCCCCGGTGCCATGTTCAGGGCAAAACAGGCGGGCAGGAACAGGGAAAGGGTGGCGAGATCCATGGTGCGGGCTCCGGTGACGGGAGCGCTGTTTTTATCACGCGATCGCACGAGCCCGAACCGTACAGTCATGCAGCAGTGTCGCGGTACAGCGACTATCGGGAGTGAATCCGTTCGAACTTTCTGCCGCCCGGTCAACTCTGAATTCGTCACAGGGTGATGAATTCACCATAAAAAACCATCTGCCGGGTCAGAAACTGCAATTGCCGTGTAAGCTTTCGCGCCATGCTTTTCCATTCCCCCATGGCCGCAGGCGGCCCACTGTACGAGCGACCTACATGCAAGCAAAGGCCCGTGAGGTTCATGTGCCACCGGTACTGCAAGATCTGCGGGCCGGCACCGCCAAACTGCACATTGCACTGGAAAAACGCCTTCCTTTTTTCTCTGAATCTCTTGATCTGCACGCTTTCGGGCGACTGATGCGCGCCTATTACGGCTTCTACCAGCCACTGGAAGCCGCATTGCAGGACAGCGGCGCGATCCCCGCCGATTTCGACCTGACTTCGCGCCTCAAGGCGCCGACCCTGCAGCGAGATCTGCAAGCGTTGGGCGCAAACGGCGAGGAGTTTGCGGTCTGCCGCCAGTTACCCTTCATCGACTCCGGGGCCGCCTGCCTCGGCGTGTTGTACGTCCTCGAAGGCGCGACCCTTGGCGGGCAGATCCTGCGCCGGGAAATCGCTACGCGGCTGAGTCTCGGCGCGGACAACGGCGCAGCGTTTCTCGACATCTACGGCGCCGCCACCGGCCGGCGCTGGCGCGATTTCATCGAATACCTGGGCAGCCGCCCGATGGACGCCGACGAGCGTGAAGCCGTCGTGGCGGCCGCCCACACCACATTCAGCTGTTTCGAGCGCTGGCTCGAAAGCCAGGAGGTTCTGGTATGACCCCGCAAGACAAAGAAGCCTTTGAAGAGTTGCTGGCCAACTGCGCCGACGAACCGATCCGCTTTCCCGGCGCGATCCAGCCTCACGGTCTGCTGTTGACCCTGAGCGAACCGGACCTTTCGATCATCCAGATCAGCGCCAACGTCGAGACGTTGCTCGCGCGCCCGGCGCAGGAACTGATCGGCCAGCCTCTGCAAAGCCTGATCGGCGATCTCCACGCCGCGCAGGTTCGAGAGGCGTTGCAGCAGGCGACCTTGTCCGATGCGCCGCCGCTGCACTTTCGCCTTAATGGCACGGCGTTCGAAGGCTTGCTGCATCGGTATCAGTACGTGCTGATCCTGGAGCTGGAAATCCACGTTGAAAACTTCCAGCCACGCAACGTTGCGGGCACCGAAACCCACCTGGGGCGGATGCTCGCGCGCTTGCAAAAGGCCCAGAGCCTGCAGGCGCTGTACGACATCAGCGTCAAGGAAATCCAGGCCATGACCGGTTACGACCGGGTGCTGATCTATCGCTTTGAAGAGGAGGGCCACGGCCAGGTCATCGCCGAAGCGTCCGATCCGTCGATGGAGGTCTTCAACGGATTATTCTTCCCCGCGTCCGACATCCCCGAACAAGCCCGCGAGCTGTATCGCACCAACTGGCTGCGGATCATCCCGAATGCCGACTACCAACCGGTGCCGCTGGTACCCAGGTTGCGCCCGGACACCCAGACCCCGCTGGACCTGAGCTTCGCGACGTTGCGCAGCGTGTCGCCGATCCACTGTCAGTACATGAAGAACATGGGTGTGCTGTCGTCGATGAGCATCTCCCTGCTCAAGGGCGACCGGCTCTGGGGCCTGATCAGTTGCGGCAACCGTCAGCCGTTGCACGTGCCCCATGAATTGCGCACTGCGTGCCAGACCATTGGCCAGGTGCTGTCGCTGCAGATCAGTGCAATGGAAGCGCTGGAAGTCAGCCGTCAACGGGAGGAAAAGGTCGAGGCGCTGGCGTTGCTCAATCAAGCGATGATCGACTCGCCGCAGAATGTCTTCGATGGCCTGGCCAACCAGCCGCAAGTTCTGATGGCGCTGGCCAATGCCGGTGGCATAGCGATCATCGAAGACAAACAATTGCACCGTTACGGCAATTGCCCGGAACCGGAAGAGATTCGTGCCCTGCACAAGTGGTTGCAGGAACGCGGCGAGCCAGTGTTTGCCAGTCATCACCTGGCCAGCGTCTATCCGCCGGCTACGCAGTATCAGCAGGTCGCCAGCGGCGTGCTCGCCATGAGCCTGCCTAAGCCGGTGGACAACGGCGTGCTGTGGTTTCGCCCCGAAGTCAAAGAGAACATCAACTGGAGCGGCGACCCGCGCAAACCGCTGGACCTGGAAAACTCCGACGGCGGTCTGCGCCTGCGGCCGCGTACTTCGTTCGAAATCTGGAAAGTCGAGATGGCCGGGATTTCCACCAAGTGGAGCCACGGCGATCTGTTCGCCGCCAACGACCTGCGCCGCTCGGCACTGGAAAACGACCTGGCCCGCCAGGTTCGCCGCGAGCAGGAAGCGGTGCGCGCCCGCGATGAGCTGGTGGCGGTGGTGTCCCACGACCTGCGCAATCCGATGACGGTGATTTCCATGCTGTGCGGCATGATGCAAAAGGCTTTCAGCTCAGACGGACCGCACACTTCGCGGCGCATTTCCACCGCCATCGACACCATGCAGCAAGCGGCCGGGCGCATGAACACGTTGCTGGAAGACTTGCTCGACACCTCGAAAATCGATGCCGGGCGCTACACCATCGCGCCGCAGAAACTCGATGTTGCGCAGATGTTCGAAGAAGCCCAATCGCTGCTCGCGCCGCTGGCACTGGACAAGGACATCAGCATCTCGTTCGAGGCTGATCCCGATCTGAGCATCCATGCCGATCCTGAGCGGTTGTTTCAGGTGTTGTCGAACCTGGTGGGCAACGCGATCAAGTTCACCCCGCGCCTGGGCACGGTAGGCGTGCATGCCAAGTCAGTCGGCGATGAAATCGTCTTCACCGTGCGCGACAGCGGCGAAGGTATTCCCAAGGAGCATTTGCCGCACGTTTTTGACCGTTACTGGACGGTGAAGGAAGGCAACCCGACCGGCACCGGGCTGGGCCTGTACATCACGCAGGGCATCGTTGAAGCCCATGGCGGGCGGATCGTGGCCGAGAGTGAGCCGGGGCAGGGCAGCGAATTCCGCTTCACCGTGCCGCGTCTGGACTGAGTACCGGTTCGCGGCGGGTGGCCTGCAACAGGGCCACCCATTCGGCGGCGAATCGATGGCAGTCGCCGGGCCAGCGGGCCGTCAGCAGTTGCCCGTCGCGCACCACAAAACCGATTTGCGAGTTCTCTGCCTTGTCGCGTTTGGCAATGAGCGGCCCGCGTATGAAGTCGGACTTGCGGGCCAGTGCGGTTTTCACTTCTGCCTCGACGGTTTGCTTGTAAGTGCGGTAGTAGCGCCCCAGCCACGCAGCGGTCATCAGCCACGCCGGCAACTCCATGGTTGCCGCGAGCAACGCCGTAACCTTGCGCCCGAACAACACCGAACGCCCGGTGTCGGGATCGAGCGTGCGTGCCGGCAACAACACGCCATGACACACCGCCGCCACGGGTTTTTCGGCCTTGAAAAATTGCAGGGCGATCTGCTGGGCCTGCGTGGACTCCAGCAGCGTGCGCATCCCCTTGGCATGACCGCCGGGAATCAATAGACCGTCGAACCGGGTCGTGTCGACATCGGCATACGCCAGCGGCTGGCGAAACGCCTCGGATTCGATCATCTGCGTGTAGCTGTCGAGGTCGGCTTTGCGCGTCATCAGCATCGAACTCAGCAGGCCGAAACCGATGTCCACCAGCCGTGCGTCGGCGTGGGCGGGCAAGCCTTGCGGCGTGGCAAAACGTACCTCGATGCCTGCGTTGCGCAATGCCTGCCAGGGCACGCTGCTTTCGGTGGGATCGTAATCGGCGGAGGGCAACAGAATCAGAATCATCGAGGGCAGACTTCCTGGTCGAGGGTGATCACAGAGTTACAGCGTAGTGGATCTGCCGACGCGGGGGTAATTTCGTTCAATACCGCCCGGTGTGTGCTGGCTACTGTGGGCGCCTTCTTCCTCGATTTGCAGCAGGTGTGCGATGAGTCTGATTGTTTCGATGGCGGCGTTTGCCCTCGCCGCGTCCATTACCCCGGGGCCGGTGAATATCGTGGCGTTGAGCTCCGGCGCGCAGTTCGGCTTTCGCGCCAGTCAGCGGCACGTGGCCGGAGCGACACTGGGGTTTGTGCTGTTGCTGGTTTTGATGGGGTTGGGGCTGCACGAAGTGCTGACACTGTGGCCGTCGCTGACCCGCGTGGTGCAACTGGCCGGGGTGGCGTTTTTGCTGTTCATGGCCTGGAAACTCGCCACCGATGACGGACGATTGAGTACCGGGGACGCCGGCCGCGCACCCTCGATGCTCTACGGCGCGGTCATGCAGTGGCTCAATCCCAAGGCCTGGCTGGCCTGCGTGGCGGGGATGGGCGCGTTTGTCGCCGATGGCGAGGCGCGGCTGGTGTGGCAGTTTGCGGCGGTGTATCTGGTGATCTGTTATCTGTCGGTGGGGTGCTGGGCGTATGCCGGGACGTTCTTGCGTGGGTATCTGGGCAACCCGGCAGGGATGCGCGTGTTCAACCGGCTGATGGCGTCGTTGCTGGCGGTGAGTGCGGGGTATCTGTTGCTGCCGTAAGCAAAAGGTAACGGCCTGCGTGCGTGCCGTACTTGTTGAAGGAACAAGCCCGCCGCCCTGTGTCGGCGGGTTTGTTCGCAATGTCCGGCACTCAGGCGAACGATCGATGCGTCAGAAGATGCCGTTCAACTCGCGAAATACATGGGGGGGCATCGGCGTAAATTTCCCGCCCCGCAATTGGCTGATGGCATACAGCGCGCTCGCGGTGCGACCGTTTCCGTCGCCGAAACCTTGAAAGCCGACCACTGCTGCCAGCAAATGCTTGTCGAAGTGGGCATGCCCGGTATCCAGCAATTTCAAATGATCTTCCAGCAATGCGAAGCCGGTGATACTGCTCCCATATTTCGCCTCGGTGCCGCCGCCGCGTACTTTTCCTGCCAGATGCGGTACCAGTCGCCTGTGGACTTCCCGGATAACGGCGGGGTCGGTCAAGGACTGGTTGTTGCCTGCATATTCGCGCAATAGAGCGACGATGCTGTCGAAATCATTATCAGACGTTGATCCGTTCACCATCCATGCGGCGGCCCTGTCCGAGGACTCGGTATAACCTTTCGGGTTGAAGGTCGAGTCCGGTAAAACGTCGGTCCACGGTGCCTGTCCCAGATCCTGTTTCAGGACATTTTGCTGGTAGGTTTTCATGTAATGGGCTTTTTTGGTTTCCAGTCTGGCCAGTTCGCCCAGGGTATCGACGTAGGTTTGCACCGGGAACACCGCGTTATCGAGTTGAACCGGGTGGCTGCCCAAGCGAGAGGAAAGAAGTTCATCGACGGCAGATCGGCCAATGATTGATTCCAGATCCTTTACATGCGTGTTCTGGAGGGCCGTTTCTTTCACGGCGTTGAATGCCAGTTGTTCCAGTTCGGCCGGTGGGACGCCCTTGAGTGAGGCAATGTTCTTGTCGCTCAGGCGCGTCACAACATCTTGCGCGGTTACGATGCTGTCGCTTTTGAACAGTGCTCGGGCATGTTCCACCGTATCCAGTGACATCCGGATCCGCGATGCCGAGCCGGTGTGGTCGATGGCTTTGAGCAGGTCGTAGCTGTTCGCGCCCGTCAGGTAACGCAACTGCTGACGCGCCTGACGGGTTGCGGAGAGTGTCGAAGCGCTCAGTTTCGACGCGCCGCGAGCGGCCAGCTTGCCCCCACCCTTGAGCAAATCAGGCAGCCCGCTCAGTGGATTGAACAGGCTCAGGGTGCTGCTCGTCAGTACTCGGGTGGCGGACAGTAGCCGGGTGGTTACTGTTGCGGCTTTGGCACTGGTACTGGCAATTTTTGCGGGCACGGCGGCAAAGGCGAACACCAGCGCTGCGGCGTCGACCATGCAATCGACGATGGCGGCTCCCTGCTTCTTGGCATCACCGGAGGTCAGCCCCTCCACGCATCCCTTGAGCGGGATGATCAGGTTGAGAATGACTTCGAAGATGGCTTCGGTTTTCGCAATCGCTCGCTCGCGTTGGGTTTGTTGCAGGCCCAGCTGGCGAATTTCGCTTTCAGTCAGGTACGGGTTGTTTTCGGCAACCAGCCTGCTCAACTGTTCTTTGCGTGGCGAGCGGAAGGACGGTGTCGGATAGGCGGGGTCGGCATCTCCCGTCGGAGCCTTCAACTCTCCCAACTTTTGCAGGTAAAACCTGGATTTGATGTTGCTGCGAGGGGCGACGTTTTGCAGGTAGGCCTGCAAGTCGACAGGGGCACTTTCGAGTTTGCCGGTCTTGGCGAACCGGGTATTCAGGTCATCGTAGTTTCCGGATACCAAGGGTTCGAAGAAGGTTTCGAGATCCGGGTTGTACCGGCATTCCATTCTCATGGGGAACAATTCAAAACAGGCAATTCTGTTGTGAGTGAACTGTGCGCAGACGATGACGCCATAGCGACCGGTGTCGCCCGGCAATTCAGCGGCCGGGATTGTGACGCCTGGTCGACCGGAGGCTGATTCCGCACGGTAATCCACTTTCCGCAGTGCGTAGATGCCCAGGGCTCCGTACTCAAGAGCGCCGGCATCTGTCGATGGGATTTGTGAAAGTGCGATTTCCATATTGTGGGTCAGTGCATCGGTGATGCCGTTGAAATAGTCTGAAACAGCTGATTCATAAAGCTCCTCGACGGGGAACAGTTCGGCCAGTCCCGGAAACGATTCATAGATACTCGTGCCTCGGATCCGGTCCCAATCGCGGGTGTGAAGTTCATCACCCATATAAAGGTCGAGCACTGAGACTTTTCGTCCGGCACCGCCTCCACTGCCCCGGTGCTTGACCAGAAGTTCGTCGGGATCGCAGTCCGGAACATCGGACTTCAGTTGCCGCAGTGCGATTTGCTTGCGGTCAGGCAGGGGGCTGGAAAACTTCTCGGCGGCGCTCAAAAACTTGTCGAGATACAGGTTGTATTCAGCAATGGCTCGAGTGATGGACGCCTGACTCATGGATTTGTCGGCCTCCCGGGTGATGAGCTTGTTCATGACCGCCCAGTTGATCACCGGGTCAACGGCCCCGTTGGATTGCAGCGATGACAGCACTGGCATGGCCTTCGCCGCCTGCCCGAATCCCAGGAGCTGTTCATAACTCATTTTGCGGGAAACACCGGGAATCAACGCTTCGGCGAAGTGCACGGCCTGGGTGCCGATCACCCAGGCCGGCGTGCCGAGCCTGACCTCGGAAGGCCAGTGATGGAACTGGTATTCGGGCGCCATCCCCCCGAGCACCCACTGCGCCACCAAAGGTGCGAGGATTGGATGCAGATCCAGTGTGTCGACCAGATGCTGTTCGAATTGTTTGCGAACGGCGGAAGGATGACGCAAGAAAAGGTCGCTGGCGTACAGGTCGAAACCGGCAAAGTGGGTATTGGAATCGTCGAGAGCAGGGTCCAGGTCGAGCAGCATCGCGGCAATCAGTAGCTGTTCGACGAGCTCCGGCGTCGGGGCTGGCCCTGCTGCGTCAGAGAACCAACCCAGCGCACTGATATGCGCTGCGGCGTGATCCGAATCCCAGTCGGCAATTTCGAGCAATCTCTGTAACCGGTAATCCACGCTGGTGGGCAACTGGTCAGCGGAAGCGCTTTCAAGTATCAAATGGGCGCCAAAGCGATCGATGAGAAAGTCATAGCCTTCCTTCATTGCCTTGCTCACCTCTCCAATGATCGCGCGATGTTTGTCGTCGATCTTGAACGGAGAACCGTCGGGGGCGTTCAGCAATTGCCAGTAGTCGCCATACTTTGGGGCGTCTGGCAGGGTCGAAAAGTTCAGCAGATCAATCAGACCCCTGACAGCGTTTTCGTTATTCGGCAGTTTCAGGCCCTGGAAACGTAACCACTGGCCGACAAGGATCTGTTCTCCGGACGTCACCCAGCCACCACTTGAACGTGCGGCGCTGCCCAGTAACTTCAAATCCTGGGTGAAGTCGCTCAGGTGGGCGACATCGGCAGTGATGTCGCGGGGAGAAACATAGTGGGTCCCGGGTTTATCGCCATATCCCACGAGGTTTTGATAAGAAAAGAAGAGACGGCTGTTTTGATCAACCAGAAAGATTGCAGTTTCCGGAATGGAGCGCTGACGGCGAACAGCCGCGAATCCAGGGTGCCGGACAAGAATGGCCAGAGAAACCCGGGCGGGGCGGTGGATCTGGTCAAAGGGGGTGAGCCCGATATTCGGGGTCAGCAGCCGATCCCATTCCCAGCCCAGAGTCGTGACCGCATCTTTGTTGTCAATGAAGTGACGGAGCACTGTTGTAATGTTTTGTTTTTGTTGCGCGTCCAGAGACTCCGCAGATTGAATGTCATTTGATTGCATGGATAAAAACCGATTTGCACTCAGTACTTTGGAGTAATGAGTTTGGGTGGTTGGGCTGGATCGGTTTTATATTAATGAGATGTGCGAAAGGAAAAACATGGATTGTGTGTTTGGATATTTGTTGTATGTGAAAGTGTAGAGGGATGCTGATTTTAAATAATAGTTGTTTTTGGCTGGGTGAATTTGATGGTTTTTTGGGAGGAAAGACTGTTCGCGAAAGTTGCATCGCGCTGTCTGGTAGTTGTGATGAAGTTGGCTGTTCGTGACCGTTTCAGGTTGTTTTTTAACCCCGATACTGCCCCGGCGTAGCCGCCAGATGCTGTTTGAACGCCCGCTGAAAATGCGCCTGATCGGCAAACCCGGCCTCCAGTGCCACATCCGCAATCAATTGCCCGCGCCTTAAACACTCACGAGCAAACTGGATACGCTGGTTGACCAAAAACGCATGGGGCGTCATGCCGAAGTGCTGTTTGAAGGCGCGGATCAGGTAGGACGGTGACAGCTCGGCAGCGGCGCAGATGTCGTCGAGGCTGAGCAGGTCGGTGCAGTGCTGGCGAATGAAGTCGGCGGCGCGTTCGAGTTTGAAATTCGGCTCGCGAATGGGCTGATCGATCGGGTTCAGGCGCAGTTGCAGGTCGCTGAAGAACTCCACGGCCGCGCTCTGTTTGCGCAGCACGTCGTGCTGATCGTCGACCAGAACGTCGTACAACGCATTCAAGTCGCGAAACAGGCGAACATCATTCAGGTGAGTATCGGAAAACCGCCGAAACTCAAGTTCCGCGCTGAACCCCAGCTGATGCTGCAAGTCCGTCAGCCACGGCGTTTCCACGTACAACATCAGATACGACCACGGCTGATCATCGATCGGGTTGCACGCGTGCACGTCCCCCGGATTCATCAGCACCACGGTGCCGGCCGCCACTTCGAACGATGATTGCTCATGCACATAGGTGCTGCGCCCGGCAGTGATGGCCCCGATGGAAAAGTGCGCGTGGGAGTGCCGTGAATAGCAGACCTCGCGCCCATCGGCGATGGCCCGGGCTTCAATGAAGGGCAGGGCGTCATCGCGCCAGAAGCGCGGGGCTTTTTCGGGGTTCTTGGCAGCAGCGTGTTTCATTGTTGTGATTCCCGGCAGTCAGGCTTGAGTTTAGCGAGCGCTGACTGTCGGTGGTCAGTCATCGTTATTGCGTGAGTTGCAGCTCATCGATTAGCACATTATCACCGGGGACTTCGATCTGAACCCTCGTAAACGATGGCTTGATGGTGCGTCCGCATGCTTTCTCGCCAGCACCATGCGGAGGTTCATCAAATTCGTAGATCTTAGAACCATCCTGCGCAAAAAAGCGCACAGTCATTCCTTTATCTGCGTTTACATACCAAAAGCTCAAGCTGTCTTGGGCCTGGCCCAGATTGATGTCCAGAATGCCTCGGCGCATGACCAAGACCTTCCCTTTAACGTGCGTACCGTTTGATTCGATAATGGACATCGGGGCTGCAGAGCCTGACAAAAGGTGAAAGCTCGTCCCGTTGCTGGTGAATTGCTCTCCGGGAGCAAAGTCTTTTGATGCCTGATCTTCAAAATCCACTGTAGTGAGGTTGTTCATGGCGGCATACCTTCAAATGGAGGAATAGCCATGCTCGATTAACCTCAGAACAAAAAACACCTGTCATATCTGACAGGTCACGAGCATTCCCGATGAGCGGTTCTCTGCGTTCAGCCGCTCAGATCTGCCCGGCGAAGGCTCGCTCCAGTTCGGCGATGTCGAGCTTTTTCATCCCGAGCATGGCCTGCATCGCTCGTTGGGCTTTGCTCTGGTCGGCGTCGGTCATCATGTGCATGAACGCCACCGGCACGATCTGCCACGACACGCCGAACTTGTCCTTGAGCCAGCCGCATTGTTGCGCTTCCACCGGCCCCCCAGCCGACAGGTTGCCCCAGAAATGGTCGACTTCTTCCTGGTTCTGGCAATTGACCTGAAACGACACCGCCTCATTGAATTTGAACATCGGGCCGCCATTAAGGCCGGTGAAGGTCTGGCCGTCGAGCTCGAAGCTGACGGTCATCACCGAGCCTTCCGGACGGCCGTGAAACTCCTGGCCGACCTTGCTGTAATGGGTCAGGGCGGTGATTTTCGAGTGATCGAAGATCGAGCAGTAAAACTTCGCCGCCGCTTCCGCCTGATCGTCGAACCACAGGCACGGAGTCAGCTTTTGAAAGCGTTGCATGGCAGTCTTCCTCGGCAGGTTGGACACGCTGGATTATTAGAGTAGCCAGTCTGTGCTCGGCTGACGGTGCCGCGGATCGATGGTTGGATGCAATGAAGATGGAATGTAGTCGTATTGACTTTTTTGTTTGTCAAAATGACTCTTTTGTATTTGTGTCAAATTGACTCGTGTTTCCGCAACTGACTGATATTGCTGGGCTAATAATCTGGCACGCAAGTTGAAGGGTCTTGCATACAAACTGATCCGCTCAGGAGTACGAAACATGTTCACTGTCTTCGAGAATCCGCTGAACGTTCTGCACCTGTCGAGCAAAGTGCTCGTCGCCGGCCTGGTCATGTTGCTGGCCGGAATCTACGGCGCTTATCTGTATCAGGGCCCTGTGCCGATTGCGTTGCTGGTAGCGATGCACGCCATGACCATCGTCGGCCCGACGCTGATCAAGATCGGCTATGTGATGCGCCTGCTGTCGCAGTATCGGTTGGGCCAGTCCCCTGCATTGGCGGTGGCCTGAGATGCGCAGACTCGCGGCGGCGCCTGTGTTCAGCCTGGGCTTTCGGCCGCTGTTTCTGGCCGGCGCCGGATTCGCTGCTCTGGCGATTCTGATCTGGGGTTTGTGGCTTTACGGTCACTGGTTCGATCTGCAAGCGGCGGGCGGCATGCTCGCCTGGCATCGACATGAAATGCCGTTCGGTTTCGCGGCGGCAATCGTTGCCGGGTTTCTGCTGACGGCGGTACCCAACTGGACCGGGATTCCCGGCGTGCGCGGCGGGGCGTTGATCGCTTTGGTATCGGTCTGGCTGCTCGGCCGTTTGGCGTGGTGGATGCCGTTGCCCGATGGATTGATCCTCGCGCTGCAGTGGATTTTTCTACCCCTGCTGGCGGTGATGTTGGCGCGGGATCTGATCACCGCGCGCAAACGCGACAACTACCCGATTGTGCTGGTGCTCGCGCTGATGGCGGGCTGTCAGGCGCTGACCCTGATCGGCATCTTCAGGGACGATGCCGGCCTGCAACGCCAGGGTGTGCTGGGTGCGTTGTGGCTGATTGCCGCACTGATGACCGTGATCGGCGGTCGGGTGATTCCCTTCTTTATCCAGCGCGGCTTGAACCGTCTGCCGGCGCCTGCTGCCAACCCACTGCCAACACGCTTGCTGTTGATCGGCAGCCTGCTAACGGCCGTCACCTTCGCGGCAGGTCTCAATGATTCGCCACGACCGTGGCTGGCAGCCTTGTTCGTGCTGACCGGCAGCTTGCAAGGGCTGCGGTTGATTCGCTGGCATGATCGGGGAATGTGGCGGGTGCCGCTGCTCTGGTCGTTGTACCTGGCTTACGGCTGGATGGCGTTGGCGATCTGGGCCATGGCGGCGTGGCATCTGGGGCTGCTCGGCCAGCAAAGTCTGGCAACCCATGCGCTGGCCGTTGGCGGGGTAGGCGGGTTGATTCTGGCGATGATTGCGCGGGTCAGCCTAGGCCACACTGGCCGGTTGCTGCAGCCACCGAAAATCGTGGTACTGGGCTTTGCACTGGCGCTGATCGC
The DNA here is from genome assembly GCF_054071635.1 of Pseudomonas sp. SDO52101_S400. Classification (NCBI taxonomy): domain Bacteria; kingdom Pseudomonadati; phylum Pseudomonadota; class Gammaproteobacteria; order Pseudomonadales; family Pseudomonadaceae; genus Pseudomonas; species Pseudomonas sp. SDO52101_S400. Next base: position 39,354 of record NZ_JBSVWF010000001.1, read on the forward strand.
GGCGGGTTGCCGGGTGTTGCTGGTGCCGTTTTCCAGTCTTGGGCTGGGGTTGTCCGTGGTGCTCTGGTGCGCGGCTTTTGTTTTGTTTTTACGGCATTACACCGGGATTCTGCTCAAACCCAGGTTGTAGCGTTTTATCCGCGACGCTCGGCAATCATCAATAACGACTGCGGCACCGGGCTTTGCGGATGTTGTGGCTCCCGCAGGCTGCTCAACTGAAAGCCCGCCATGTCCAGCGCATTGAGCCAACTGGACAAGGTACGGAAATACCACGGCATTGGTTGCCACTGGCCCTTGAATCCATCGAAGGTTTCTTCCCGCCAGCCATCCTGATAATCACCCGCTGCCACCGACCACGGATGCAGCGTCTGGATCACCAGAGCGCCACCGGGCACAAGCAGAGCGTTCATGGCGGCGAGCAGCGGAATGATGTCCTGATGCAGCAATGAGAAATTGGCGCAGATCAGCTCGTAATCACAGCCGATATCGACTTTTGCCTCCACCAGTTCTTCGTAGCTGGCGACATGCGCCTGCGCTGATCCTGCCGCCTGGGCGGCGTCAATCAGCATCGCATCACCGTCCACGCCGACCGCTTTGATACCTCGCTCGGCCAGCGCCCGCAACAGCCAGCCTTCGCCGCATCCCAGATCCAGCACGCGCTCGGGTTGGCGCCCCATTATGGCCAGCAGAATGGCCTGATCGGTGACCTGCCGGCGGCTCTCGATAGCGCCGCTGCGGACGGCTTCGGTCCAGGCACGGGCGTTGTGGTGCCAGCTCTGGAGCAGGGTGGTTTCCGGCGAGGACATGGCGAACTCCGGTGTCACGGGATGCAGGCAAGGATAGGTCAGGTGTAGTCGGCCAGGCGAATCCGGTTGCGACCGCCGCGCTTGGATTCGTAAAGCGCGCTGTCACCCTGTTCGATCAATGCCGTGAGGCTGGCCGGCGGCTGCTCGAACACCTTGGCGCCGATGCTCAGGGTGACCGCTTGCGGGGTGGTGTAGGTCTGCGAAGTCATCTGCTGAAACTGCTCACGCAACTCACTGCCCAGCACCATGATCTGTTCGTGGGACGTATCGCCCAGCAGCATCACGAATTCGTCGCCACCCAGCCGTGCCGCGAGCGCGCCCTTGGGCAGCACTGTGCGGACCATTTTGCTGAGGGCGATGAGCAGCCGATCGCCGGCGGCATGGCCGTACAGGTCGTTGATCAGTTTGAAGTTGTCGATGTCGATCAGCAGCAGGGCGCCGGGGCGGGCGCTGGAGACTTGATCGAGCAGGCGCGGCGCGCGGACTTCGAGGGCGCGGCGGTTGTACAGCGCGGTCAGCGGATCCCGGGCGGCCAGTTCGGCGATCTGCTTTTCCCGGCGGTAGCGCTCGGTGCCGGTCATCGACAGCGCGATCAGCATGATTGCCATTGCACCTTCGACCAGGGAAATCTGAATGATCTCGCCGCGCAGCGACGCCAGATCAATCAGCGTGCCCGGAATCACCGCGATGATCGCCTTGGTGAAATAGAACGCGCCGTGGATCAGCAGCACATAACGCAGTTGCACCGCACCGATGCTCAACGACTTGCCGTGAGGGCGCAGCAACAGGCTGGCACGCAACATCAACAAGGCAATCAGCAGTGAGTTGGCCATCAGCATGATCTTCGACCACGACGGATCTTCCGGTAACAGCAGCAACGCCAGCCACACCAGGAACATCAAGTACCAGGCCCGTGACAATCGCTTCTGCGTAAACCGCGCAACCCCCAACAGAAACAGCCAGTGCGCGACCACCAGCAAGCCGTTGGCGAACCAGATGCCGATCAGCGGATAGCCATTGGCGCGCAGCAGGGCCAGGCTCGAGCCGACGGTGATGGTGGCGAAACCGGCGCTCCAGAACAGCAGGGAAGGTTCGCGGATGCTGCGCCATTCGACCGCCAGATACAGAGCGGCCGCCGCGGCCAGGGCGGTGGAAATGGTGAGCATCGTGAGGGGATCGAGCGCCATGAACGGACGGGTCTGCCTGGATAGTGGTAATGGGCCACGATTGTAAGCGTTCCCCCAATGGGCTGCTATTTTCACTCACCGGTTATTCCATTTTCAGGCGAGGTGCCCCATGGAGCGATTGACCGGTGGTTGTCTGTGCGGCGATGTGCGGTTCGAGGCGGCGGGGCGGCCCTACAGGGTCGGCGTTTGCCATTGTCTTGATTGCCGTAAACACCATGGCGCGCTGTTTGCGTCGGCAGCGATCTTTCCCGTAGACGCGGTGACGATCACCGGGGAAACCCGTGACTATGCGGGGCGGCATTTCTGTCCGCGCTGCGGCTCGTCGGTGTTTGGTCGCAATGGTGATGAGATCGAGGTGAGTCTGGGGGCGCTGGATGCGCCCGATCAATTGACGCCGACCTATGAGCTCTGGACGGTGCGGCGGGAGTCGTGGTTGCCTGCGTTCCCCCTCGCCAGGCACTACGTGCGGGATCGTGAGGGTGACGGGCGAAGTGAAGAGTAGAGGGCAGTCGGGGTCAGGTGTATCGCAGGACTTGCGCTGACAACCGGAATCAACGGTGGGAGCAAAGTCGGCACGTTGGTCGATGAATGCCCGGACGGTGCTGCATGACCGGTGGTCGCGGCGGCTGGTCGTCGGGTCAAAATGCGCTTAGCTGAAAGGGATAAGCCGAGGCGCGCCCAGCGTTCAAGAGCTGTAGCAGCGCCCTTCAGAACACCGTGAGTCTGAGGAAATCCCCGATGCTGACCTTGAACATCAATGGCAAGGATCAGGAGCTCGATGTCCCCGCGGACATGCCGTTGCTCTGGGTTCTGCGCGACGTCGCGCACCTGACGGGCACCAAATTCGGTTGCGGCATGGCCCAGTGCGGGGCCTGCACCGTGCATGTCGATGGCGCGCCGCTGCGTTCGTGCATCACGCCGGCCACCGCCGTCGCCCACGGCCAGAAAATCCTCACCATCGAAGGTCTCTCGACCGACGGCTCGCACCCGGTGCAACAGGCCTGGGCCGAACTGGACGTGGTGCAATGCGGTTACTGCCAGTCCGGGCAGATCATGTCCGCCGCCGCGTTGCTGGCGAAAATCCCCAAACCCACCGACAGCGACATCGATCAGGCGCTCTCCGGCAACATCTGCCGCTGCGGCACGTATCCAAGAATCCGCGCCGCGGTCAAACGTGCCGCCGACATCGGCTGAGCGAGGGGAGGTGAGTGATGAACAGTCCTGTATCCCGTCGCGGATTTCTCAAAGGTAGCGCCGTGCTTGGCGGTGGTCTGGTGGTGGCCTTCGTGGTGCCCGGCGGCAACCGCTTTGCCATGGCGGCCGAGAACGAAGGCAAGGTGTTTGCGCCCAACGCGTTCCTGCGGATTGCGGCGGACAACAGCGTTACCGTGCTGCTCGGCCATTCGGAAATGGGCCAGGGCATCTGGACCGGTCTGACCATGTTGATCGCCGAAGAGCTCGACGCCGACTGGTCGAAGATCCGCGTCGAGCATTCGCCGGCCTCGGCCGCCGATTACGGCATGCCGGCGTTTGGCGGGATGCAGATCACCGGCGGATCAACCTCGACCTGGATGGAGTTCGACCGTTATCGCCTGGCCGGGGCCACGGCGCGGCAGATGTTGATCGAAGCGGCGGCCAAGCGTTTCAACGTGGCCCCCTCGACGATCCGCACCGAATCCGGCGTGGTGATTGCCGGCGACAACCGCGCCACTTACGGCGAGCTGGCGGACGCCGCCGGGCAACTGCCGGTGCCCGATCCCAAGTCGATCGCCTTCAAAGAAGCCAAGGACTGGAAAGTCATCGGCAAACCGACCAGGCGCCTCGACACTCCGGAGAAAATCACCGGCCGCGCCAGGTTCGGCATGGACGTGCAGTTCGACGGCCTGATGACCGCCATGGTCGCCCGGGCGCCGGTGTTCGGCGCCAGCGTCAAGTCCTTTGAAGGCGCGCAGGCGCTGGCCATTCCCGGCGTGCGCAAAGTGGTGCAGGTGCCGACAGGCGTGGCGGTGATTGCCGATCATTACTGGGCGGCGAAACTGGGGCGCGATGCGCTGAAGGTTGATTGGGATCTGGGGCCGCACGCGGATCTGAGCAGTGAAAAACTGCTGGAGAGTTTTCGCAAACTCGCCGCTACGCCGGGCACTTCCGCTGGTCAGACCGGGGATGCCAAGGGCAATTTCGATAAAGCGGCGAAGAAAGTCGATGTCGAATACAGCGTTCCCTATTTGGCTCATGCACCGATGGAACCGCTCAACTGTACGGTGAAGATCAGCGCCGACAAGTGCGAAATCTGGACCGGCACGCAATTTCAGACCCTCGATCAAATGGTCGCCGGCAAGATCACCGGGCTCAAACCCGAACAGGTGGAAATCCACACCGAATTCCTCGGCGGTGGTTTCGGGCGGCGGGCCAACCCGACTTCGGACTTTGTCGCCGAAGCCGTGCAAGTGGCCAAGGCTGCGGCGATGCCGGTGAAAACCGTGTGGTCGCGCGAGGACGATATCCGGGGCGGGTATTACCGTTCGATGTTTCTGCATCAGGCGCGGATCGGTCTGGGCGCCGATGGCATGCCACTGGCCTGGCAGCATGTGCTGGTCGGGCAGTCGATCATGGCCGGCACCATGCTGGAGAAAACCATGGTCAAGAATGGCATCGACCAGACGTCCGTCGAGGGGGTGGCCGACAGCCCTTACATCACGGGCCTGGCCCATCATCAGGTCGATCTGCACTCGCCGGCCACCGGGATCAACGTATTGTGGCTGCGCTCGGTGGGGCACAGTCACACCGCGTTTGTCATGGAGTCGCTGATCGATGAAATGGCAACGGCAGCAGGCAAGGACCCGGTGGAATACCGGCGAACGTTGCTCAAGGATCACGCCCGGCACCTTGGAGTGCTGAATCTGGCGGTGGAGAAGGCCAACTGGAAAGCACCGCTGCCGGACGGCCATGCGCTGGGCGTGGCGGTGCACGAGTCATTCGGCAGCTATGTGGCACAAGTCGCCGAGGTGTCCCAGGACAATCTGAAGATTCGCGTGCACCGGGTGGTGTGCGCGGTGGATTGCGGCATCGCCGTCAACCCGCAGAGCATCGCGGCGCAAATGGAGTCGTGCATCACCTTCGGCCTGGGCATGGCGCTGCACAGCAAGCTGACGCTCAAGGACGGTCAGGTCGTACAGTCCAACTATCACGATTATCAGGTGCTGCGCCTGAACGAGATGCCGGTGGTCGAGGTGCACATCGTGCCGAGCAGCGACAAGCCCGGCGGCATCGGCGAGGCCGGCGGTGGCCAACGCGGTGTTCGCCTTGACCGGGCAGCGCCTGCGGGAACTGCCGCTGCAACTGTCGGGGGTGTGAGATGAAACGACATCTGTTGTTGGGCACGGTGATGCTGGTCGGTCTTGGCGGCTACGCTTCGGATCTGTTCGCTGATGATCAGGAAGCCCTGAAAGCCTTTGGCACGGTGCAGAAAGTCTTCCAGAGCCCGCGCTGCCAGAACTGCCACATCCCCGGCGATTCGCCGTTGCAGTTCGACGCCGGCACGCCCCACGCGATGAACGTGGTACGCGGCATGGACGGCAAGGGCGCCGCCGGTTTGCCTTGCGCCACCTGTCACGCCGAGAGCAATCCGCCGGCCAGCTACGGCCCCCACGCGCCACCCGGCGCACCTCACTGGAGCCTGCCGCCGGCTTCGCACAAGATGGCCTGGATCGGCCTGCCGCCGGATCGCCTGTGCGCGATGATCAAGGACCGCAGCAGCAACGGTGACCGGGACTTCGCCGCCCTGATCAAGCACGTCAGCGAGGACAAACTGGTGCTCTGGGGCTGGAATCCCGGAGCGGGGCGGCAACCGGTGCCGGTGCCGCATGACATCTTTGTCAGCCAGTTCAAGCTGTGGGCGGATGCAGGCGGGCCATGCCCTGCGGCTGGAGGATGAGTATTTGAGTCAATGCCGAATCGGTCTACGCTAAAGGCCACTGATGACAATGGAGTGTACTGATGCTGGTTCCAGGCAAACCCGCCAATGAGGCGGCCCGGGTTCAGGCGCTGTATGGACTGAACCTCCTCGATTCCGCCCCCGAAGAACGCTTCGACCGCCTGACCCGTCTGGCCAGGCGGCTGTTCAACGTACCGATCGCGCTGGTGACGCTGGTGGACAAGGATCGGCAGTGGTTCAAGTCCTGCGTGGGCCTGGACGCCACGCAAACCCCTCGGGACGTTTCATTCTGCGGTCATGCGATCCTCAAGGATGAACTGCTGCTGGTGCCCGATGCTCGCCAGGACGAACGTTTCCACGACAACCCGCTGGTGATCGGCGACCCGAACATCCGTTTCTACGCCGGTTATCCGCTGACGGTGCCCAACGGCAACAAGATGGGCACCTTGTGCCTGATCGACACCAAACCCCGGGAACTCGACGACGAAGAGCGCGACCTGTTGCGCGATCTCGCCGGTATGGCCGAACAGGAACTGATGGCCGTGCAGATGGCGAGCATGGACGAACTGACGCTGCTGTCCAACCGTCGAGGCTTCAAGATGCTGGCCCAACATGCGCTGGATGCCTGTGCACGGATGGGCAAGCCGGCGACGCTGCTGTTTTTCGATCTCAACGATTTCAAGCAGATCAACGACCTCTACGGCCATGCCGAGGGTGACAGTGCGCTCAAGACCTTCGCCGATGTGTTGCGCATTGCGTTTCGCGAAAGTGACGTGGTGGGGCGGCTCGGTGGTGATGAGTTCGTGGCGCTACTGACCGGCTCCAGCCACATCGAAACCACAGCGATCATGGCGCGGCTCAAGGAGATCCTTGAGGAGCGCAATGCCACGCTGCACCGGGGATATGCGATTCGCTTCAGTGTCGGCCAGATCGAGTACGACCCACGGCGGCATGACACCGTGGATAAACTGTTGGCAGATGCGGATGGGGCGATGTATGCCCACAAGCAGGCCCTGAAGCGAATCTGACGCTTATTTGGCAAACAACTGCCCGATGTCCTTGAACGCCTTGAACTCCAGGGCGTTCCCGCAGGGGTCGAACAAAAACATCGTCGCCTGTTCGCCCACCAGTCCCTGAAAACGAATCCCCGGCTCGATCACGAACCGCGTGCCCAGTGATTTCAGGCGCTCGGCCAGTGCATGCCATTGCTCCATCCCCAGCACCACACCGAAATGCGGCACCGGTACGTCATGACCGTCCACGGCGTTGGTGTGGGCGGCTTCCTGCGAGGAGTTTTTCGGTGCCAGGTGAATCACCAATTGATGGCCGAAGAAGTTGAAGTCGACCCAGTGATCGCTGGAGCGACCCTCTTCGAGGCCGAACACGTCACGGTAAAAATGCCGGGCGGCGGCAAGGTCGTACACTGGAATGGCCAGGTGGAAGGGGCTGAGTGACATGGGGCAGGTCTCGATCAACGGTTGGGTGAGTTGAGTTTAGCGCTGTGTATTTCGATTGAAAGACGATAGTTTTTGCGCCGAGCTCAAATTATTTCGATCAATCGAGGTGCCCATGCTGCGTGAATTGAAAACCTTTCTGGCGGTGGCGCAGCACGGCACGTTTGCTGCGGCGGGCCTGCATGTCGGCCTGACGCAATCGGCGGTCAGCGCGCAGATCCGCAATCTGGAACAGACTTTGGGTGTGCGCCTGTTCGATCGCACCGGCCGTCAGGCGATTCTCAACCCAGCAGGGCAGCGCGCGGTGCCGATGGCGCAGGAAATGCTCGCCACCTTCAGCCGCATGGCGATCAGTGAAGACGCCAGCGAGTTTCGCGGCGAGCTGAGAATCGGTGCCGTGGCCACCGCACAGACGGGATTGTTGCCTCAGGCCTTGTTGCGCTTGCGCCAACAGGCGCCGGGTGTGGAGCCGAAACTGGTGCCGGGTGTGTCGCTGAACCTGCTGAGCCAAGTGGATGCAGGGCAGGTCGATCTGGCAGTCATGATCAGGCCGCCGTTCGAATTGCCCAAGGAGCTGTCAGCGCAGGTGATCCGACGCGAACCGTTTGTGCTGATCGTACCGACAACGGTCGAGGGCGATGATCCGCTGCAATTGCTCGCCGAGCATCCTCATGTGCGCTACGACCGCAACTCGTTCGGGGGGCGACTGGTGACGCGCTTTCTGCGTGAGCAGCGGATAGATGTCAGTGTGGCGCTAGAGCTGGATGAACTGGAAGCGATCGTGAAGATGGTCGAATGCGGGCTCGGGGTTTCCTTGCTGCCCATGGCTGGGCTGTGGCTGGAGCATCCGCTGAGGGTGAGGGTGATCGAACTGGGCGAGCTGAAGTTTTATCGGGAGATGGTTCTGTTGCAGCGTTACAGCCAGCGCAGCCAGCCGATTCAGCAGTTGTTCGCCCGTTGCCTGGAATCGCAGGCATGAAAAAGCCCGCCAATCGGCGGGCTTTTTATCGGCAGCGCGAAGATTACTCCTCGATGTTGCCCATGGCGGTGGTGTTGAAGCCGCCGTCCACGTACATGATTTCACCGCTGATGCCCGACGCCAGGTCGGAGCACAGGAAGGCGCCGGCGTTGCCGACTTCTTCGATGGTGACGTTGCGACGCAGCGGGGTTTGCGCTTCGTTGGCGGCCAGCATCTTGCGGAAGTTCTTGATGCCCGAAGCTGCCAGTGTGCGGATCGGGCCGGCCGATACGCAGTTGACGCGGGTGCCGTCCGGGCCCAGGGAGCCGGCCAGGTAACGTACGCCGGCTTCCAGCGAAGCCTTGGCCATGCCCATCACGTTGTAGTTCGGCATGGTGCGCTCGGCGCCCAGGTACGACAGGGTCAGCAGGCTGCCGTTGCGGCCTTTCATCATTTCGCGACCGGCCTTGGCCAGGGCCACGAAGCTGTAGGCGCTGATGTCGTGAGCGATGCGGAAACCTTCGCGAGTGGTGGCTTCGGTGAAGTCGCCGTCCAGTTGATCGCCCGGGGCGAAGCCGACGGAGTGCACGATGCAGTCCAGGCCGTCCCACTTCTTGCTCAGTTCTTCGAAGACCTTGGCGATTTCTTCATCGCTGGCCACGTCGCACGGGAAGCACAGCTCAGGGCTCGAGCCCCAGCCCTGTGCGAACTCTTCGACACGACCTTTCAGTTTGTCGTTCTGATAAGTGAAGGCAAGCTCAGCGCCCTCGCGATGCATGGCGGCAGCGATGCCGGATGCGATGGACAGCTTGCTGGCGACACCGACGATCAGTACGCGCTTACCGGCGAGAAAACCCATGTGTTGCTCCTCTTTCAGGTTATTGCGCAGTGGCTGGTGCCAGAAAAGCGGCTTCCAGCAACTGCTGTGTATACGGATGTTGGGGGGCGGCAAAGATACTTTGCGCGTCTCCCTGTTCGACCACTTGGCCATGCTTGACCACCATCAGCTGGTGGCTCAGCGCTTTCACAACAGCCAGGTCATGGCTGATGAACAAATACGTCAGGTTGTACTTGGCTTGCAGTGAACGCAACAGCTCCACCACTTGCCGCTGCACCGTCCGGTCGAGGGCCGAAGTCGGCTCGTCCAAAAGGATCAGCGCCGGCTTGAGCACCAGGGCCCGGGCAATGGCGATACGCTGCCGCTGCCCACCGGAAAATTCGTGGGGGTAGCGGTGCCGGGTTTCCGGATCCAGACCTACCTCCTTCAATGCCGCAATGATCGCCGCTTCCTGCTCGGCGGCGGTACCCATCTTGTGAATCCGCAAGCCTTCGCCAACGATGTCGCTCACGCACATCCGCGGGCTCAGGCTGCCGAACGGGTCCTGAAATACCACCTGCATCTCCCGACGCAACGGGCGAACCTCGTTCTGCGTCAGGCAGTCTAGCTGCTTGCCTTCAAAACGGATCGCGCCTTTGCTGCCGATCAACCGCAAGATCGCCAGGCCCAGGGTGGATTTGCCGGAACCGCTTTCCCCCACGATCCCCAGGGTCTGACCCTGAGGAAGGCTGAAATTGATGCCGTCCACTGCCTTGACATGATCCACCGTGCGTTTGAGCAGGCCTTTCTTGATCGGGAACCAGACTTTCAGGTCCTCGACCTGCAGCAGCGGCGCGCCGATTTTATTGCTCGCCGGGCCTCCGCTGGGCTCCGCCGCCAGCAGCTCCCGAGTGTACGGATGCTGCGGAGAACGGAACAGCTCTGCGCACGATGCCTGTTCGACGATGCAACCGCGCTGCATGACACATACGCGATGCGCAATTCTTCGCACCAGGTTCAAATCGTGACTGATCAGTAGCAGCGCCATGCCCAATCGAGCCTGCAATTCCTTGAGCAGGTCGAGGATTTTCAGCTGAACGGTCACGTCCAGCGCGGTGGTCGGCTCGTCGGCGATCAGCAGTTCCGGCTCGTTAGCCAGGGCCATGGCGATCATCACCCGCTGGCGCTGGCCACCGGACAATTCGTGGGGCAGGGCCTTGAGGCGTTTGTGCGGCTCGGGGATGCCGACCATTTCCAGCAGCTCCAGCGTGCGTTTGGTCGCTACCTTGCCGGTCAGGCCCTTGTGGATGCCGAGGATCTCGTTGATCTGTTTTTCGATGGAGTGCAGCGGGTTGAGCGAGGTCATCGGCTCCTGAAAGATCATCGCGATCCGGTTGCCACGGATGTGACGGATGGTCTTTTCGCTCAGTTCCAGCAGGTTCTGCCCGGAATAAGTGATGCTGCCGGCCGGATGGCGGGCCAGCGGGTAGGGCAGCAGGCGCAGGATCGAGTGCGCCGTCACCGACTTGCCCGAGCCCGATTCGCCGACCAGCGCCAGAGTCTCGCCACGCTTGATGTCGAAGCTCACACCTTCGACCACCCGATGGGCGCGATCGCCCGTGCCGAATTCGACGGCGAGGTCGCGGATTTCGATCAGATTGTCCTGATTCATTTCACTTCCTCGGGTCGAAGGCATCGCGGGCGGACTCGCCGATAAACACCAGCAGGCTCAGCATCAGCGCCAGCACCGCAAACGCGCTCATGCCCAGCCACGGGGCCTGCAGGTTGGATTTGCCCTGGGCCACCAGCTCACCCAGCGACGGACTGCCGGCCGGCAAGCCGAAACCGAGGAAGTCCAGCGCGGTGAGGGTGCCGATGGCGCCGGTCAGGATGAACGGCATGAAGGTCATGGTCGAGACCATGGCGTTGGGCAGAATGTGGCGGAACATGATCGCGCCGTTCTGCATCCCCAGCGCCCGGGCCGCACGCACGTATTCGAGGTTGCGCCCGCGCAGGAACTCGGCGCGCACCACGTCCACCAGGCTCATCCACGAAAACAGCAGCATGATCCCCAGCAGCCACCAGAAATTCGGCTGGACGAAACTGGCGAGAATGATCAGCAGGTACAGCACCGGCAAACCCGACCAGATCTCCAGGAAACGCTGGCCGGCCAGGTCGACCCAGCCGCCATAGAAGCCCTGCAACGCGCCGGCGATCACGCCGATGATCGAGCTGAGCACGGTCAGCGTCAGGGCGAACAGCACGGAAATGCGGAAGCCGTAGATCACCCGCGCCAGCACATCGCGGCCCTGATCGTCGGTGCCCAGCAGGTTCACCGTCGAGGGCGGGGCAGGGGCCGGGACCTTCAGGTCGTAGTTGATGCTCTGGTAGCTGAACGGAATCGGCGCCCACAGCACCCACGCATCCTTGGCCTTGAGCAGTTCCTGGATGTACGGGCTCTTGTAGTTGGCTTCCAGCGGGAACTCGCCGCCGAAGGTGGTTTCCGGGTAACGCTTGATTGCCGGGAAATACCAGTTGTTGTCGTAGTGCACCACCAGCGGCTTGTCGTTGGCGATCAGTTCGGCACCGAGGCTCAGGCCGAACAGGATCAGGAACAGCCACAGCGACCACCAGCCACGCTTGTTGGCCTTGAACAGTTCGAAGCGCCGACGGTTGAGAGGGGACAGGTTCATCTCAATGCTCCCGGCTGGCGAAGTCGATGCGCGGATCGACCAGGGTGTAGGTGAGGTCTCCGATCAGTTTCACCACCAGCCCCAGCAGGGTGAAGATGAACAGGGTGCCGAACACCACCGGGTAATCACGGTTGATCGCCGCTTCGAAACTCATCAGGCCGAGGCCGTCGAGGGAGAAGATCACTTCCACCAGCAGGGAGCCTGTGAAGAAGATGCCGATGAACGCCGACGGGAATCCGGCGATCACCAGCAGCATCGCGTTACGGAATACATGGCCGTAGAGCACGCGATGGCGGGTCAGGCCCTTGGCTTTGGCGGTGACTACGTACTGCTTGTTGATCTCGTCGAGAAAGCTGTTTTTGGTCAGCAAAGTCATGGTCGCGAAGTTGCCGATCACCAGCGCCGTCACCGGCAGCGCCAGGTGCCAGAAGTAGTCGAGGACCTTGCCGCCCAGGCTTAGCTCGTCGAAGTTGTTCGATGTCAGCCCGCGTAAAGGAAACCAGTCCAGATAACTGCCGCCGGCAAACACCACGATCAGCAGGATCGCGAACAGGAACGCCGGGATCGCATAACCGACGATGATCGCCGAGCTGGTCCAGACGTCGAAGTGGCTGCCGTGCCGCGTGGCCTTGGCGATCCCCAGCGGGATTGACACCAGGTACATGATCAGCGTGCTCCACAGCCCCAGCGAGATCGATACCGGCATCTTTTCCTTGATCAGGTCGATGACCTTGGCGTCGCGGAAGAAGCTGTCGCCGAAATCCAGTCGGGCGTAGTTCTTGACCATGATCCACAGCCGTTCCGGCGCCGACTTGTCGAAGCCGTACATGTGCTCGATTTCCTTGATCAGCGCCGGGTCCAGGCCTTGCGCACCACGATAGGCGGAACCGGCCACCGACACTTCGGCACCGCCGCCGGCGATGCGGCTGGTGGCGCCTTCGAAGCCTTCGAGTTTGGCGATCATCTGCTCGACCGGCCCGCCGGGCGCGGCCTGGATGATCACGAAGTTGATCAGCAGAATGCCGAACAGGGTCGGGATGATCAGCAACAGTCGCCGAAAAATGTACGCCAGCATCTGATTACTCCGTGCCCACAGGGTCGGCTTGCAGTTGGGTTTGCACTTCTACCGCAGGTTTCGTGTCGGGTTTGACCCACCAGGTGTTAATGCCGATGTCGTACTTGGGGGAGACTTTCGGATGGCCGATGTGGTTCCAGTAAGCCACGCGCCAGCTCTTGATGTGCCAGTTGGGGATCACGTAGTAGCCCCATTGCAGTACACGGTCCAGCGCCCGGGCGTGGGCGACCAGGCTTTTGCGCGAATCGGCGTTGATCAGGCTCTCGACCAGGTGATCGACGATAGGGTCTTTCAGGCCCATGGAGTTGCGGCTGCTCGGTTTGTCGGCGGCGGCGCTCATCCAGAACTCGCGCTGCTCGTTGCCCGGCGAGTTGGACTGCGGAAAGCTGCCGACGATCATGTCGAAGTCCCGCGAACGCACGCGGTTGACGTATTGCGAGACGTCGACGCGGCGGATCACCAGATCGATGCCCAGGTCGGCGAGGTTGCGCTTGAACGGCAGCAGCACCCGCTCGAATTCGGTCTGGGCCAGCAGGAACTCAATGACGACAGGCTTGCCAGTGGCGTCGACCATTTTGTCGTCGACGATCTTCCAGCCGGCCTCTTGCAGCAATTGATAGGCCTCGCGCTGCTGCAAGCGGATCATGCCGCTGGCGTCGGTCTTCGGGTTTTCGAAAGCTTCGCTGAAGACCTGCGCCGGGAGCTGGCGGCGGAACGGGTCGAGGATCGCCAGTTGATCGGCGTCCGGCAGGCCGGTGGCGGCCATTTCCGAGTTCTCGAAGTAGCTGCGGGTGCGCACGTAGGCGCTGTTGAACAGTTGCTTGTTGGTCCATTCGAAGTCGAGCAGCAGACCCAGTGCCTGACGCACGCGAACGTCCTGGAACACCGGGCGGCGCAGGTTGAAGACGAAACCCTGCATGCCGGTCGGATTGCCGTTGGGGATCAGCTCCTTGACCAGCCGGCCTTCGGTAACGGCCGGGATGTTGTAGGCGTTGGCCCAGTTCTTCGCGGTCATTTCCAGCCAGTAGTCGAACTGCCCGGCCTTCAGCGCTTCCAGCGCAACGGTGTTGTCGCGGTAGTAATCGGTGGTCAGCACGTCGAAGTTGTAGAACCCGCGATTGACCGGCAGGTCCTTGCCCCAGTAATCCTTGACCCGCTCGTAACGTACCGAGCGACCGGCCTTCACTTCGGCGACCTTGTACGGGCCGCTGCCCAGCGGGATTTCCAGATTGCCCTTGTTGAAGTCGCGACTGGCCCACCAGTGTTTCGGCAGCACCGGCAACTGGCCGAGGATCAGGGGCAGTTCCCGATTGTTGTTGTGTTTGAACTTGAACAGTACCGTGAGCGGGTCTTCAGCGACGGCTTCTTCGACATCGCTGTAGTAACCGCGAAACATCGGCGAGCCTTCCTTGGTCAGGGTCTCGAAGCTGAAAACCACGTCCTCGGCGCGTACCGGGTGGCCGTCATGGAAACGTGCTTCGGGGCGCAGGTAGAAGCGCACCCAGCTGTTGTCCGGGGCCTTCTCGATCTTGCCGGCGATCAGGCCGTATTCGGTGAACGGCTCGTCGAGGCTGTGCTTGGTCAGCGTGTCGTAGATCTGCCCGACATCGTCCGCCGGCACGCCTTTGCTGATGAACGGGTTGAGGCTGTCGAAGCCGCCGAAACCGGCCTGACGGAAGATCCCGCCCTTGGGCGCGTCGGCGTTCACGTAATCGAAGTGCTTGAAGTCGGCGGGGTATTTCGGCGGCTCGTTGTAGAGGGTCACGGCGTGTTGCGGGGCGGCGCAGGCCAGCCCGGCGAATAACAGGCCGCAAGCCTGCACGAGCAGGGTGCGAACGGCGTTCATTGACCTTTCTCCGAAGATTTCAGCCACCACGCGCTCAGGCCCAGGGTATAGGGCGGCGTAGTGACGAAGGCGAACCGGTTGCGGTACGCCAGACGGTGATAATTGAGGTACCAGTTGGGAATGCTGTAGTGCTGCCAGAGCAACACGCGGTCCAGCGCCTTGCCGGCGGCGACCTGTTCATCGCGGGTGCGGGCGGCGAGCAGCTGCTCAAGCAGATGGTCGACCACCGGGTTGGCGATGCCCGCGTAATTCTTGCTGCCCTTGACCCCGACCTGGCTGGAGTGGAAGTACTGCCACTGTTCCAGCCCCGGGCTGAGGGTCTGGTTGAGGGTCATCAGGATCATGTCGAAATCGAACTGATCCAGACGCTGTTTGTACTGGGCGCGATCCACCGTGCGCAGGCGCGCATCGATGCCGATGCTGTTGAGGTTCTCGATGTACGGCTGGAGGATCCGCTCAAGGTTCGGATTGACCAGCAGCAGTTCGAAACTCAGCGGTTGGCCGGCAGCGTTCTGTAAACGCTGGCCATTGAGCTTCCAGCCAGCCTCGGCCAGCAGCGCCAAAGCCTTGCGCATGGTTTCACGGGGAATGCCGCGCCCGTCGGTCTGCGGCAGCGTGAACGGCTCGGTGAACAGCCGGGCCGGCAGTTGATCCTTGTAGGGTTTGAGCATCAGCCATTCGTGACCGACCGGCAGCCCGCTGGCACTGAATTCGCTGTTCGGGTAGTAACTGGTGGTGCGCTTGTAGGCATCGCTGAACAGCGCGCGGTTGGTCCACTCGAAGTCGAACATCAGGCCCAGCGCTTCGCGGACCTTGACCTCGGCGAAAGTCGGCCGCCGAGTGTTCATGAACAGGCCCTGGCTCTGGGTCGGGATCTGGTGCGGGATTTGCGCCTTGATCACGTCGCCACGACGGATCGCCGGGAAGTTGTAGCCGTTGGCCCAGTTTTTCGCCTGATGTTCGATATAAATGTCGAACTCGCCGGCCTTGAAGGCTTCGAAGGCCACGTCGCTGTCGCGGTAGAACTCGACTTCCATGCGATCGAAGTTGTACTTGCCGCGATTGACCGGCAAGTCCTTGCCCCAATAATCCTTGACCCGTTCGAACACCAGTTGCCGGCCCGGCGTCACCGAGGTGATGCGGTACGGTCCGCTGCCCAGCGGCGGCTCGAAGGTGGTGGCCTTGAAGTCGCGGCCCTTCCAGTAATGTTGGGGCAGCACTGGCAACTCGCCCAGGCGCAGGATCAACAGCGGGTTGCCCGAGCGTTTCATCACGAAACGGATGCGCTGCGGGTTGAGGATGTCGACCCGCAACACTTCCTGAAGCGCGGTGCGATACAGCGGATGACCTTCCTTGAGCAGCAGGCGATAGGAGAACGCCACGTCGTAGGCGGTGATCGGCGTGCCGTCGTGGAAACGCGCTTCCGGGCGCAGGTTGAACACCACCCAGCTGCGGTCTTCGCTGTACTCGACCGATTGGGCGATCAGTCCATAACTGGAAGCCGGCTCATCACCGGATGGCGAATACTGGCCGGTGCCGACCATCAGCGGCTCGTTCAGCTCGTTGATGCCGTACTGCAGGAAATTCGGGGTAGTGACCGGGCTGGTGCCCTTGAACGTGTAGGGGTTGAGCGTATCGAAGGTGCCAAACGCCATCACCCGCAATGTGCCGCCCTTGGGCGCTTGCG
Source organism: Pseudomonas sp. SDO52101_S400 (assembly GCF_054071635.1). Lineage (NCBI taxonomy): Bacteria > Pseudomonadati > Pseudomonadota > Gammaproteobacteria > Pseudomonadales > Pseudomonadaceae > Pseudomonas > Pseudomonas sp. SDO52101_S400. The sequence goes on from NZ_JBSVWF010000001.1 coordinate 55,811, forward strand.
GGTTGACCCAGTCGAAGTGGGTAAATCTGGCCGGGTACTTGAGCGTGCCGAACTGCGCATAACCGTGACTCTCGGTGATCGTCGCGCTGACGGGGGAGCTCAAGGCCAGGCTGATCAGGAGCAGGAGGAGGGGACGCTTCAAGTCAGATCCGATCCAGGCGGCTTGGGCTTTGTGGGCCGTACAGTAACAGCTTGTATGGACAGGAAAAAGATGCGGGTTAATGCAGGGTTAATCGTTTGCGCGAAGAGCCCCTCACCCTAACCCTCTCCCGGAGGGAGAGGGGACTGACCGAGGTAGTTATGAGAGGTACGCCGACCTGAAAAATTGAGTCGAGCTCAGGATTTGAAAAGCCCCCAATCGGCTCCCTCTCCCCCTTGGGGAGAGGGCTGGGGAGAGGGGTGGATCTTATGGGCACCGCAGAATTCGAACCAAAAAAAAGCCCCTGAAATTCAGGGGCTCTTTATCAGTGCGGCTGGTAGACCGTGAGCATCTGCCCAGGCTTGAGCGCCTTGCCGGCGCCCGGGTTCCAGCGTTTGAGATGCTGCATCTCGACGTTGAAACGCTTGGCCACCACGTACAGCGTGTCGCCTTGCTTGACCTTGTATTGGGTCTGCTTCTGGTTGTCGGTCTTGCTGCTGGTCTTGCTGTTGGCCGCCAGCACCGTATTGATGCGTCCGCCGCTGGTGTTGCGGGCCGGCGTGCGCTTGGTGGTGTCCTGCATGACCAGGGTCTGGCCGACCTTGAGGTTCTTGCCGGTCAGCTTGTTCCAGCGTTGAAGGTCCTTGACGTCAACCTTGTTGGCCTTGGCGATGGATGCGAGGTTGTCACCGCGTTTGACCCGGTAGGCACGCTTGAGCTTCGCGACTTCGGTCGGATCGGCGCCTTCGAAGACCGGTTTCAGCGAGCGAGGGCTGATCAGTTCTTCAGGACGCATGGTCTGCAGGCTGGCGGTCAGCAGTTGCGCCTTCGAGGTCGGCACCAGCAGGTGCTGCGGGCCGTCGATGGTGGTGCGCTGCTTGAACGCCGGGTTGAGCTGGAACAGCTCGTCTTCGTCGATGTTGGCCACCGCGGCGACCTTGGACAGGTCCATGCGCTGGTTGATTTCGACGACCTGGAAGTAAGGTTCGTTGGCGATCGGGTTGAGGTTCACCCCGTAGGCTTCCGGCGACAGCACCACTTGCGACAGCGCCAGCAGTTTTGGCACGTAGGCCTGGGTTTCCGCCGGCAGCGGCAGGTTCCAGTAGTCGGTCGGAAGGCCCAGTCGTTCGTTGCGTTCGATGGCGCGGCTGACCGTGCCTTCGCCGGCGTTGTAGGCCGCCAGGGCCAGCAGCCAGTCACCGTTGAACATGTCGTGCAAACGGGTCAGGTAATCCATCGCCGCCGTGGTCGAGGCGGTAATGTCGCGACGGCCGTCATAAAAACGGGTCTGGCGCAGGTTGTAGTAACGTCCGGTGGACGGGATGAACTGCCAGAGACCCACCGCGTCGGCCCGGGAATAGGCCATCGGGTTATAGGCGCTTTCAATCACCGGCAACAGGGCCAGTTCCAGCGGCATGTTGCGTTCTTCGAGGCGCTCGACGATGTAATGAATGTAGAGGCTGCCGCGTTCGCCGGCGTTCTCGAGAAAGGAAGGGTTACTGGCGAACCACAGGCGCTGTTGCTCGATGCGCGGGTTCACGCCCAGGCCTTCCTGAAGCTGGAAACCACCGCGCATGCGTTCCCAGATGTCCTGGGGCGCCTGCGGGCTGGGCTTTTCGGACAGCCAGATGGGCTTCTGCTTGGCTCGCGCAGCAATGTTCGGCGTATGGGTCGCTTCAGTCTGCGGAGCATGGCTGGAGCAGCCCGCCAGCGTGGCGGACACAGCCACCGCGATGGCTTGCGCCAGGCGGGTCAATGCGTCTGAATTGACGGACTTACGTATGGATGACGACATTGGCTGGAAGTAAGTTCCGGGCAAAAATGTCGGGGGATTCTAGAAAGCGCACCCCCTGCGGTCAACCATTCAGAGTTTTTGTACCAAGTGGTGAACGGCTTAGAACTTATCTTTCCAAGCCCGCAGAGCCGCAAAAACCTCACTCGGAGCCCGGTTTTGAGCGCCATTCCGTTCGTCCACTTTTTGTTTAACTAATGTTTCACTGGTGCGCAAAAACGGGTTTGTGAGCTTTTCCAGCGCGATGGTCGAGGGCAGGGTCATGACCCCGTTCTGGCGTTGCAGGGTGACTTTTTCCAGACGGGCGGCAATGTTCGGGTTGCCCGGTTCTACGGCAGCGGCAAATTTCAGGTTGCTCAGGGTGTATTCGTGGGTGCAGTAAACCAGCGTGTCTTCAGGCAGCGACGCCAGACGACCGAGCGAATGGTGCATCTGCTCCGGCGTGCCTTCGAACAACCGGCCGCAACCGGCGGCGAACAGGGTGTCGCCGCAGAACAGCAGGCCGTGATGGTAATAGGCGATGTGCCCCAGGGTATGGCCAGGAACGGCATAGACGTCGAAGTCCCAGCCGAGCACGCGAACCTTGTCGTTGTCCTTGAGCGCCACATCACGCCCCGGAATGCTTTCGCTGGCCGGACCGTAGACGGTGGCGCCCGTGGCCTTTTTGAGCGTCTCGACGCCGCCGACATGGTCGTGATGATGGTGAGTGATCAGAATGTCGCCAAGCACCCAGCCCGGATGCGCGGCGAGCCACGCCTGCACCGGGGCGGCATCCCCCGGATCGACCACCGCGCAACGCTGGGTGGCATGATCCTGTAACAACCAGATGTAGTTGTCGGTGAAGGCGGGCAGGGCACTGATCTGTATCATCTTCGGATTCGCCAAGCGGGTAACATTGGCGCATCTTAGAGGTTCCTGGCGTGTTGGAGAATGCAATGATCGATAAAGCGTTCGCTCAGGCCGATCCTGACTGGCTCGCCCTGATCGGTGCGGCCCGTGAATGGCTGTCCGGCCCCCTCGGGCAATTTCTGCTGGACGAAGAACGCCGCATGCTCGAAGACGAGCTCGGCCGGTTCTTCGGCGGTTATCTGGTGCATTACGGCCCGTCTGCCGAAACGCCGCCGTCGGCACCGCAGGTGCAGCGCAACGTGCGACTTGGCGCGCCATTACCCGGTGTCGAGATCGTCTGCGAGGAGCAGGCCTGGCCATTGAGCGAGCATGCCGCCGACGTGGTGGTGTTGCAGCATGGCCTGGATTTCTGCCTGTCGCCCCATGGTTTGCTGCGTGAGGCTGCCAGCAGCGTGCGCCCCGGCGGGCATCTGCTGATTGTCGGCATCAACCCCTGGAGCACCTGGGGCCTGCGTCATGTGTTCGCTCATGACGCCTTGCATCAGGCGCGCTGCATCTCGCCGTCGCGGGTTGCCGACTGGCTCAACCTGCTGGGTTTCGCGCTGGAGAAACGCCGCTTCGGGTGCTATCGTCCGCCGCTCGCGTCACCCAAGTGGCAGGCCCGTCTGGCCGGCTGGGAGCGCAAGGCCGGCGACTGGCAACTGTCGGGCGGCGGCTTCTATCTGTTGGTTGCGCGCAAGATCGTGGTCGGCCTGCGTCCGGTGCGTCAGGAGCGCCGCGAACCGATGGGCAAGCTGATTCCGCTGCCAATGGCCAAGGTCAATCGTCGCCGTATCGAACCGTAAACCTTCTTTTATTTGTGGCCGGGTTAATCCCGGCCTCGGCCATCGTCGATCCATGATCGGCGGGGCCTCGCATTTTTTCTGGATAGACTGGCATGAGCGAAAGCGTCGATAGCGTAGAACTGTTCACTGACGGCGCCTGCAAGGGCAACCCCGGCCCCGGCGGTTGGGGCGCCTTGCTGGTGTGCAAGGGCGTTGAAAAGGAACTGTGGGGCGGCGAAGCCAACACCACCAACAATCGTATGGAGCTGCTCGGCGCGATTCGCGGCCTGGAAGCCCTCAAGCGTCCGTGCGAAGTACTGCTGGTGACTGACTCGCAATACGTGATGAAAGGCATCAACGAGTGGATGGCCAACTGGAAAAAGCGTGGCTGGAAAACCGCCGCCAAGGAGCCAGTTAAAAACGCCGACCTGTGGAAGGAGCTCGACGAGCAGGTCAACCGCCACAAGGTCACCTGGAAATGGGTGCGCGGCCACATCGGCCACCACGGCAACGAGCGCGCCGACCAATTGGCCAACCGTGGGGTGGATGAAGTTCGCGGTTACAAGCAGGACTGATTCCGTCCGACTGAAACACCCCCGGCGAGCGTGTTAACATCGCCGTTTTTGCACGATTGACCCGTTGAGAGCTGAACACTGATGGCCACCAGATCCGTTGTACTCGATACCGAAACCACCGGCATGCCGGTGACCGACGGCCACCGGATTATCGAAATCGGTTGTGTCGAGCTGATCGGTCGGCGCCTGACAGGCCGGCACTTTCACGTGTACCTGCAACCGGATCGTGAAAGTGACGAAGGCGCGATTGGTGTTCACGGTATCACCAACGAGTTCCTCGTCGGCAAGCCGCGCTTCGCCGAAGTGGCCGATGAGTTCTTCGAGTTCATCAACGGCGCGCAACTGATCATCCATAACGCGGCGTTCGACGTTGGCTTCATCAACAACGAATTCGCCCTGATGGGGCAACAGGATCGCGCTGACATCACTCAGCATTGCACGATCCTCGACACCCTGATGATGGCCCGGGAGCGCCATCCGGGTCAGCGCAACAGTCTCGATGCCTTGTGCAAACGCTACGGCGTCGACAACTCCGGCCGTGAGCTGCACGGCGCATTGCTCGACTCGGAGATTCTCGCCGACGTCTACCTGACCATGACCGGTGGCCAGACCAGCCTGTCGCTGGCCGGCAACGCCTCCGACGGCAATGGCACGGGCGAGGGCGCGGACAACTCCGCCACCGAAATCCGCCGTCTGCCGGCGGATCGCAAGCCGGGACGGATCATTCGCGCCACCGAAGCCGAGCTGGCCGAGCACCAGGTGCGCCTGGAGATCATCGCCAAGTCTGCCGGCGCGCCGGCGTTGTGGACTCAGCTGCTGGAAGCCGAAGCCCAGACGTAAAGCACAAAGGATCGTCCGAACACTCTGGTCGAGTTCGGACGATCCTTTGTTTTTGGCAGTACTGACAACTGGCCACCCTCGCCACATCCGCTCCGACCCTCTACCCTGAGGACATTGGCAGATCACTCTCCGCCGCCTCAGGACACTGAGCCTCATGTACAAAGATCTGAAGTTCCCGGTGTTGATCGTCCACCGCGACATCAAGGCCGACACGGTGGCCGGCGAACGCATTCGCGGCATTGCCCATGAACTGGAGCAGGAAGGATTCAGCATCGTTTCGGCCACGGACTACACCGAGGGCCGGCTGGTGGCGTCGACCCATCATGGTCTGGCGTGCATGTTGATCGCCGCCGAAGATGCCAGCACCAATTCCCATTTATTGCAGAACATGGCCGAACTGATCGGTCTGGCCCGAGTGCGGGCGCCGGACCTGCCGATCTTCGCGCTCGGTGAGCAGGTCACTCTGGAAAACGCCCCGGCCGATGCCATGGCCGAGCTCAATCAGTTGCGCGGGATTCTCTACCTTTTCGAAGACACCGTGCCGTTTCTGGCCAGGCAAGTGGCCCGCGCTGCTCGCAAGTATCTGGATGGATTGCTGCCACCGTTCTTCAAGGCCCTGGTGCAGCACACGGCCGACTCCAACTATTCCTGGCACACCCCTGGCCATGGCGGTGGCGTGGCTTATCACAAAAGCCCGGTGGGGCAGGCGTTTCACCAGTTCTTCGGTGAAAACACGCTGCGTTCGGACTTATCGGTATCGGTGCCTGAGCTGGGTTCGCTGCTCGATCACACCGGCCCGTTGGCTGAAGCCGAGGCGAGGGCTGCGCGCAATTTCGGCGCCGATCACACCTTTTTCGTGATCAATGGCACTTCGACCGCCAATAAGATCGTCTGGCATTCCATGGTCGGGCGCGACGATCTGGTGCTGGTGGATCGCAACTGCCACAAGTCGGTGTTGCACGCCATCATCATGACCGGTGCGATTCCGCTGTACCTGTGCCCGGAGCGCAACGAACTGGGGATCATCGGCCCGATTCCGTTGAGCGAATTCAGCCGCGAATCGATCCAGGCCAAGATCGACGCAAGCCCGCTGACCAAGGGCCGCGAGCCGAAAGTCAAATTGGCGGTGGTCACCAACTCCACCTATGACGGCCTCTGTTACAACGCCGAGCTGATCAAGCAGAGCCTGGGCAACAGCGTCGAAGTCCTGCATTTCGACGAAGCCTGGTACGCCTACGCGGCGTTTCACGAATTCTTTGCCGGGCGTTACGGCATGGCTACCTCGCGCAGCGCCGACAGTCCCTTGGTGTTCACCACCCATTCCACCCACAAACTGCTGGCAGCGTTCAGTCAGGCTTCGATGATTCATGTTCAGGATGGCGGGGCGCGGCAACTGGACCGTGACCGGTTCAACGAAGCGTTCATGATGCATATTTCGACGTCGCCGCAGTACAGCATCATCGCTTCGCTGGACGTGGCCTCGGCCATGATGGAAGGCCCGGCAGGTCGTTCGCTGCTGCAGGAAACCTTCGACGAGGCCCTGAGCTTTCGCCGGGCGCTGGCCAATCTGCGTGGGCACATCGACGCCAATGACTGGTGGTTTTCGATCTGGCAGCCGCCGGGTGTCGAGGGCATTGATCGGGTACAGACCGAAGACTGGTTGCTGAAGCCCGAAGCGGACTGGCACGGTTTCGGCGAGGTCAGCGACGACTACGTGCTGCTCGATCCGATCAAGGTCACTCTGGTGATGCCCGGCCTGACTGCTGGCGGAGCGTTGAGCGACAAGGGGATTCCGGCAGCGGTGGTCAGCCGCTTTCTCTGGGAGCGCGGGCTGGTCGTGGAGAAAACCGGGCTGTACTCGTTCCTTGTGCTGTTCTCCATGGGTATCACCAAAGGCAAGTGGAGCACGCTGCTGACCGAACTGCTGGAGTTCAAGCGCAGCTACGACGCCAACGTCAGTCTCGACACCTGCCTGAAGTGTGTCGCCCAGGAAGCCCCGGCGCGCTATCGCGGCATGGGTCTGCGCGATCTGTGCGATCAGCTCCACGCCTGCTATCGCAGCAATGCCACCGCCAAACACCTTAAGCGCATGTACACCGTACTGCCGGAAATCGCCATGAAGCCGGCCCATGCCTACGATCAACTGGTACGCGGCGAAGTCGAGGCGGTGCCGATCGATGAACTGGACGGCCGGGTCGCGGCGGTGATGCTGGTGCCGTATCCGCCGGGGATTCCGTTGATCATACCCGGAGAACGTTTTACCGAATCCACTCGGTCGATCATCGATTACCTGAAATTTGCCCGCACGTTCGATGCAAGTTTTCCGGGATTCGTGGTCGATGTGCACGGACTGCAACACGAAGATGAGGGCAATGGACGGCAATACACCGTCGATTGTGTGAAGGAATGAGGGCGTTTCCCAGTATGCAACCGGTCATGAATCCAAAATACCCAGGGCTTTCGGTGCGCGTCGCCGACGATGGTTTTGCCGCTTATATCTGGGGCAGTGATTTCAGCTTCGAGGTCGCCGCCTATGGCTCGGCCGAAATCGGCAAGCCTGTCGCGCAGTGGGGCGTGACGTCCATCGTGCCGTACCGCAAGTGCTACGGCATCGACCCCGAGGAGTTCAGCAGTTTTCGCGATGCTGCCGACAGTGCGATCTTCATGGCGTATCTGGAGGATCAGCCGGTGGGGCATCTGGTGATCAGCACCAACTGGAACGGCTTTGCCCACATCGATGAACTGGCGGTACATGCGCCGGCACGGCGTCACGGTGTTGCGAAAGCATTGCTGGACGTGGCGCAGTTCTGGAGCCGCAAGAAAAAACTGCCGGGGATCATGCTCGAGACCCAGAACAACAACCTCGGCGCCTGTCGCTTGTATGAGCGCTGCGGTTATGTGATCGGTGGCATCGACCATTTGCGTTATCGCGGGATCGACCCGAACACTGCCGAAGTGGCGCTGTTCTGGTATCGATTGTTCGATAACCCGCTGGAAAACCCGATCAGCTCGCCAGCATCGCCGCGGCTTGTTCCGTGACGATGCCGAGCAGGGTCTGGACCGCCGATGGCGGCGCTGCGTGCTTGAAGGTCAGCGCGTAGAGGCTGATCGGTACCGCCGGTGACAGCGGGCAGACATCGAGACCGCCGGCGCGGGCGCCGAGTGCGGTGAACGGGTCGACGATGGCCAGGCCTTCACCGGCCTCGACCATGCTGCGCATCATTTGGTGGGTCTGCACCCGGGTCTGGATGCTTGGCGCCGGGCGCAAGGCCTGGAGCTTGTGCTCCAGCGCCGGGCTCAGCGGGTCCTGGCCTTCGAGGCCGAGCATCGCCTGGCCTGCCAGGTCCTGCAGTGAAATGTACTTTTGTTTGGGTTGCAGCCAGCCGTGGGGGGCGAGCAATTGCAGCTTGCCTTGCGCCAGCACCTGGCAATCGATGTCGGGGTGTTCGGGGTCGTGCAGGCTCAGGCCCAGGTCGCTCTCGCGCAGCAACAGACTGCGAACGATATGGCGCGTCGGCTCACTGAACAGAGTGCAGGGTACGTCCGGCAGACGTCGGCGCAATGCGGCGAGGCTTTGCGGCAACAGCTGTTGGGCCAGCGGGGGAGTGCCGATGATTCGCAGAGGCGGGGCGAGGTACTGCTTTAGGCTGTTGGCCAGCCGTTGCACCGGCTCCAGCGCGTCATAGATGTGGGCGATTTCAACCTGCAACGCACGGGCTTCGGCCGTGGCCTGAAGCCGTCCGCGTACGCTTGCGAACAGCATGAACCCCAGCTGACTCTCGGCTTCGCGCAACCGCTCTTCGACATCGCCCGTCGGCAATTGCAGCCATTCGGCGGCGGTGCCCACGTGACCCGTCTGTAAAAGCGCCTGTATCACCTCGATATGACGTAAACGCATGCGTGAAGTCCATGTCCGGCCGTTGGGGTCAGTGGCTGAATCCTACCCCAACTCGGCGCGGATGACTTCTGCTCATAACAATCGGTTATGAAGCGACAGTCGGCTCGGGTTCGCGAATCAACGTGATGCCGGACTGAACCAGCAGGAATTCGTTGTCGTCGATTTTATTGACGCGATCGCCAATGGCCAGTTTGTAGGTTGTAACAGGCTCCGTGCCGGTGAAACCGTCTGCCGACGGGTTGGATTCCTGGAACTCATGCACGGAATAAACGCGGCCTTCCGCATCTCTTGCATGGAACTGACCGACGAGTACTGCTGCCATCTGCTTAGAACCTCTGGAGATAAAACGCTTGATTTGCGGCTTGGTAGACCGTCATCGAGCTCGGTAAGTTTTCCTACGGGAAAAAAATAATCCGGACGCGGGAAATATCCCTCGTCGTCTGGTGGAATCGTCGCCGGATCATCTATAACTACAGGCTCCTCCCACGGACAGTCGAGAGTCTTCCCATGAGCAATGTCTATAACGTCGCCGTAGTCGTCGGCAGCCTGCGCAAAGCCTCGATCAATCGCAAGGTCGCTCTGGCGCTGGCGGAACTGGCGCCGGCCAACCTCAAGCTGAACATTGTCGAAATTGGCGATCTGCCACTCTATAACGAAGACATCGACGGCGATTCACCGCCGGCAGCCTACAGCACTTTCCGGCAAAAAGTGGGCTCATCCGACGCGGTGCTGTTTGTCACGCCGGAGTACAACCGTTCGGTGCCTGCACCGCTGAAGAACGCGATTGATGTCGGCTCACGGCCTTATGGCAAGAGTGTCTGGGGTGGCAAGCCGGGCGCAGTGATCAGTGTTTCGCCGGGTGCCATTGGCGGTTTTGGCGCCAACCAGCATTTGCGCCAGTCGTTCGTTTTCCTCAACGTGCCGTGCATGCAACAGCCTGAGGCCTACCTGGGCGGCGCCGGTACCGCGTTTGACGAGGCGGGAAAATTGAACGACTCGGTGAAACCATTCCTGCAAAGTTTCATCAATGCCTATGGGCAATTCGTAGAGCAACACAAGAAGTGATCCGCTGACTTTTCTGACAAGATATCGACCCTGTGGGAGCGAGCTTGCTCGCGATAACGGTGTATCAGCTGACACCTCAGTTGAATGACACACCGCAATCGCAAGCAAGCTCGCTCCCTCAGGTTTTGTGGTTTGATTTTTCCCTTTTATTGAAGGCTGTCGCGAATGCTTGCTGCGTCACTGATTTTCCTGCTGACCATTACCCTGGTGATCTGGCAACCCAAAGGCCTCGGGGTCGGCTGGAGTGCGACGTTCGGTGCGATTCTGGCGCTGATCTTCGGCGTGGTGCACCTGAGCGATATTCCGCTGGTGTGGCAAATCATCTGGAACGCCACCGGCACTTTCGTGGCGCTGATCATCATCAGCCTGCTGCTCGACGAAGCGGGGTTCTTCGCCTGGGCCGCGTTGCACGTGGCGCGGTGGGGGCGGGGCAGCGGGCGCAAGCTGTTTGCGTTTATGGTGCTGCTCGGAGCGCTGGTGTCGGCGTTGTTCGCCAATGACGGCGCGGCGCTGATCCTCACGCCCATCGTGATTTCCATGCTGCTGGCGTTGCGTTTTTCCCCGGCGGCGACTTTGGCGTTCGTGATGGGCGCCGGCTTCATCGCCGATACCGCGAGCCTGCCGCTGGTGGTGTCGAACCTGGTGAACATCGTCTCGGCCGACTTCTTCCACATCGGCTTCAATCGTTATGCAGCGGTGATGGTGCCAGTCAACTTCGTCAGCGTCGCGGCCACGCTGGCGGTGTTGTTGTGGTTTTTCCGCCGCGACATTCCGACAGCCTACGATCCTGAACAGCTTGAGCACCCGGAGACGGCGATCCACGACAAGGCCACGTTCTACGCCGGCTGGGCGGTGTTGCTGATTCTGCTGGTGGGCTGTTTCGCCCTGGAGCCGTTGGGCATTCCGATCAGTGCGATCTCGGCCGTTTGCGCGGCATTGCTGCTGGGCATCGCTGCGCGTGGACACAAGATCTCCACGCGCAAGGTGATGAAAGAGGCGCCGTGGCAGATCGTGATTTTCTCGTTGGGTATGTATCTGGTGGTCTACGGGCTGCGCAATGCCGGGCTCACGAATCATCTGGCCGGTTGGCTGGATGGCTTCGCCGGGTATGGCGTTTGGGGCGCGGCCATGGGCACTGGCGTGCTGACGGCCTTGTTGTCGTCGATCATGAACAACCTGCCGACCGTATTGATCGGGCTGCTGTCGATCGATGCCAGTCAGGCCTCCGGTGTAGTGAAAGAGGCGATGATCTACGCCAACGTGATCGGCAGCGATCTGGGGCCGAAAATCACCCCGATCGGCAGTCTGGCGACTTTGCTCTGGCTGCATGTGCTGGAGCGCAAGGACATCCGGATCGGCTGGGGGTATTACTTCCGGGTCGGGATTGTGCTGACGGTGCCGGTGTTGCTGGTGACATTGGCGGCTCTGGCACTGCGGTTGAGCGTCTAACTCTGCCCGGGCACGTTCGGCCACAGATCCGAAACCAGAAACAGCCGCTCGGCCTCTTCCCACTCACCCCGGGCATTCTCGGTCAGGCGCACCATCAACTGCGCCGGGGCCAGCGGTTCAAGTTCATCGAGCCAGGTCTGCAACTGCTCGTGGCTCCAGGTCTGATCCGCCGGGTAATGCGCCGGGGCCAGCCAGGCGTGGCGGGGCAGGGGTTGCCAGCGCCCGGCCGGGCGTTGGGCGACAAACGCCGGCCAATCCTTTTGATGTAACCAACTGCCGCGCAAATGTTGCGGATGGGCGCCGTTCGGTGGTTCCGATTGCCCGGGCCATGGATACAGCAGGTAACCGCCCAGCCACAACTGCGCACTGAATGACTCGATATCCAGCGCCGCCAGAGCCTCGCGGCTTTCCGGGCGGGCGGAAATCGGCAACTGGTGTTCGCTCAGATGGGCCAGTTTGCGGTCCAGTCGATCATGGCAGCCGGGGCCGAGCCACTGCGCCGGATCGCGGCCGTCACCGTCCTGCGGGCCGAGGTAGAGCTTGATCGCCAGTTCCAGGTGATGCACGCCGTCGCGATCGCGTAGCAGCATGTCGAGTTCGCCGAGGGTGTGGCCTTCGCGGCGGATCGGCAGGTTGGCGGCGATCAGTTCGATCCCCGGCGCATGCTCGACGGCAAACTGCCAGAGGCGTTCGTAATACAGCCCCAGACGCCGGGTGCGGGCCTGGGACAGCCAATGCAACAAGCCATAGCTGTCCCGGTCGAGCTGCTGCAGCCAATGCGCCAGCCGTTCGGGATCGCGCACCCAGTCGCTGCCCGCCAATGGATGGCGTTGCGGCCACGGCGTGGCGGCGAGCATCGGCGGGGCGAGGATCACCCACGCCAGATCGCGCACCTCCGGGTGACGCAATTGGTGAGGCAACTGGAGCAAATCGGGAAATAGGATCATCTTGCGAGCATAGCCTCAAACACGGTTGCACCCTCGGGGCTGAAAGGATTTTGTCTATCCGGCGCTTTCGCCCATAATCGTCGTTTTCGCCGTTGCAGCCCCCCGCAGGAGTCCCATGGAGCAATTTCGTAATATCGGCATCATCGGTCGCCTGGGCAGTTCCCAGGTGCTGGATACCGTCCGCCGACTGAAACGGTTTCTGCTCGATCGTCACCTGCATGTGATCCTCGAAGACACGATCGCCGAAGTCCTGCCGGGCCATGGCCTGCAAACCTCCTCGCGCAAGATGCTCGGCGAAGTCTGCGACATGGTCATCGTCGTCGGCGGTGACGGCAGTCTGCTCGGCGCTGCCCGGGCGCTGGCAAAACACAATATTCCGGTACTGGGCATCAATCGTGGCAGCCTGGGCTTTCTGACCGATATACGGCCCGATGAGCTGGAAGTCGAAGTCGCCAAGGTGCTCGACGGCCACTATCTGGTGGAAAACCGTTTCCTGCTGCAAGCCGAAGTCCGCCGCCACGGCGAAGCCATCGGCCAGGGCGACGCGTTGAACGACGTGGTGCTGCACCCCGGCAAGTCGACGCGAATGATCGAGTTCGAGCTGTACATCGACGGGCAGTTCGTCTGCAGCCAGAAAGCCGACGGCCTGATCGTCGCCACGCCGACCGGTTCCACGGCGTACGCGCTGTCGGCCGGTGGCCCGATCATGCATCCCAAGCTCGACGCCATTGTGATCGTGCCGATGTATCCCCATATGTTGTCCAGCAGGCCGATTGTGGTCGATGGCAACAGTGAGCTGAAAATCGTCGTGTCCAAAGATATGCAGATTTACCCGCAAGTTTCCTGTGACGGGCAGAACCATTTCACCTGCGCGCCGGGCGACACCATCACTGTCAGCAAGAAAGCGCAAAAGCTGCGGCTGATCCATCCGCTCGATCACAACTATTACGAAGTGTGCCGTACCAAGCTCGGCTGGGGCAGCCGCTTGGGGGGTGGAGGCGAGTGATGCTCGATCCCGCGCGTGGCTACGACCTGATCGGTGACGTGCACGGTTGCGCTCTGACCCTTGAGCACCTGCTCGACCGGCTCGGTTATCACAAACAGGCAGGCGTCTGGCGGCACCCCTCGCGCATGGCGGTGTTCGTCGGCGACATCATCGACCGTGGCCCGCGGATTCGCGAGGCGCTGCACATCGTCCACGACATGGTCGAGGCCGGTCAGGCGCTGTGCATCATGGGCAATCACGAGTTCAACGCACTGGGCTGGAGCACGCCGGCGCCTCCGGGCAGCGGCAAGCAGTTCGTGCGTGAACACACGCCACGCCACGCCCGCTTGCTGCACGAAACCCTGACTCAGTTCGAAGACCATCCCGGCGACTGGCACGACTTCCAGCAGTGGTTCTACCAACTGCCACTGTTCGTCGATGCCGGGCGTTTCCGGGTCGTGCATGCCTGTTGGGATGCCAGCCTGATCGAGCCGTTGCGTGCGCTGTTTCCCGATGGCTGCATCGATGAGCACTTCCTCCAGGCGTCGGCCGTGCCGGGCAGTTTCGCCTGCACCGTATTCGATCGCCTGCTGCGTGGCACCGACATGCGCCTGCCTGATGGCCTGACCATGACCAGCGGCGACGGTCTGGTGCGTTCGTTCTTCCGCACCAAGTTCTGGGAAGACGACCCGCAGACCTACGGCGACATTGTGTTTCAGCCCGACGCACTGCCAGAGCCGGTGGCACAGAAGCCGCTGACCTCCAGCGAAAAGAATTCCCTGCTGCGCTACGGCGTCGATGAGCCGTTGCTGTTCGTCGGCCATTACTGGCGCAGCGGCAAACCGGCGCCGATCCGCCCGAACCTCGCGTGCCTGGACTACAGCGCCGTGCTCTACGGCAAACTGGTGGCTTATCGTCTGGATCAGGAAACCCGCCTCGATCCGCATAAATTTGTCTGGGTCGATGTCGAGCGGCCGGAGGTGCTGCGATGAGCGCGGTAGCGGTATTGCGTCTGCCATTGGCGGCGGACCTGAGCGGTTTCGTCAAACTGCTGCAACGGATGCAGGTGCCTCACCGCGTCAGCGAAGAGTCGGGCGAGCAGGTGCTGTGGGTGCCCTCGGAAATCAGCGAAGACGTGCGTTCGCTGTACGAACGCTTCCCGGCAGGCGACCCGGATCAGCAACTGGATATTCCGGTGGCGCCGACGTTCAAGCGTCCGAGCTTCGCCGAGCAACTGAAACACGCCAGGGCCACCGGGTTCATTCTGTTGCTGAGCCTGCTGGTCGGCGGGCTGACGTATCTGGGCGACAACCTCGACACGATGCGCTGGCTGACCTTCCTCGATTTTCGCGTGGTCGGCGACTATATCCACTTCACGCCATTGGCCGACAGCCTGGCGGCGGGGCAGTGGTGGCGCCTGTTCACGCCGATGCTGATTCACTTCGGCATCCTGCACCTGGCCATGAACGGCATGTGGTACTGGGAGCTGGGGCGGCGCATCGAGTCGCGTCAGGGCAGCATCAACCTGATCGGCCTGACGTTGCTGTTCAGCCTGGTGTCCAACTACGCGCAGTTCGCGTGGAGCGGCCCGAGCTTGTTCGGCGGCCTGTCCGGCGTCCTTTACGGCTTGCTCGGTCACTGCTGGATCTTCCAGTTGCTGGCGCCGAATCCGGCTTATCGTCTGCCGCGCGGCGTGCTGGTGATGATGCTGGTGTGGTTGCTGGTGTGCATGTCGGGGCTGATCTCGATGATCGGCTTCGGCCAGATCGCCAACGCCGCCCACGTCGGCGGGTTACTCATCGGATGCTTCACCGGTTTGTTGGGCGGTTTGTACAACCGCCGTAAACTGGCCGCCTGAATTTTTGAATAAAGAGCACGGAGACCCTGATGTCCTCTTTTAACGACCTGATCAAGAACATCACCCCGGATATCTATCAGAGCCTGAAACTGGCCGTAGAGATCGGCAAATGGTCCGACGGCGGCAAACTCACCGCCGAGCAGCGCGAACTGTCGTTGCAGGCGATGATCGCCTGGGAAATGCAGAACCTGCCCGAGGAAGAACGCACCGGTTACATGGGCCCGCAGGAGTGTGCGTCGAAGTCGATCGAAGTGCCGAACATCCTGTTCAAGTCGGACGCCATCCATTGATCGAGATTGGCCGCGGTGCAATCAGCAAAATGTCGGCGCGCCTGGACGGGCCGAACGTGCAATACGCGTTTCGTCTGGATGACGTCGAGGTGCCGGTCAACCCGTTGATCGGCACGACGGTGCGCCTGGAATATCTGGGGGCGATTCACTGCACCCATTGCGGGCGCAAGACCAAGACCAGTTTCAGTCAGGGTTATTGCTACCCGTGCATGACCAAACTGGCCCAGTGCGACGTCTGCATCATGAGTCCGGAGCGCTGCCACTTCGACGCCGGCACCTGCCGGGAACCGGAGTGGGGCGAGAAGTTCTGCATGACCGACCACGTCGTCTACCTGGCCAATTCGTCGGGGATCAAGGTCGGCATCACTCGCGCCACCCAGTTGCCGACCCGCTGGCTCGATCAGGGGGCCAGCCAGGCGCTGCCGATCATGCGCGTCGCCACGCGGCAGCAGTCGGGGTTCGTCGAAGACCTGTTCCGCAGTCAGGTGGCGGACAAGACCAACTGGCGCGCCTTGCTCAAGGGCGATGCGGCGGCGGTGGATCTGGCGCAAGTGCGCGATCAACTGTTCGACAGCTGCGCCGAAGGCCTGCAAGGCTTGCAGGAACGTTTCGGTCTGCAGGCGATTCAGCCGGTGACCGACGTCGAGCCGCTGGAAATCCGTTATCCGGTCGAGCAGTACCCGGCCAAGATCGTCAGCTTCAACCTGGACAAGAACCCGATTGCCGAAGGCACGCTGTTGGGGATCAAGGGCCAGTACCTGATCTTCGACACCGGCGTGATCAACATTCGCAAGTACACGGCCTATCAGCTCGCCGTGCATCAATAAGGACTTCAGCATGCGCACCGAACAACCGAAGATGATTTACCTGAAGGACTATCAGGCGCCCGAGTACCTGATCGACGAAACACACCTGACCTTCGAGTTGTTCGAGGACCACAGTCTGGTCCACGCGCAACTGGTGATGCGCCGCAACCCGGCCCGTGGCCCGGGCCTGCCGCCGCTGGTGCTCGATGGCCAGCAGCTGGAATTGCTCTCGGTGACCCTGGCCGACCAGGAACTGAGCGCCGATGATTACCAACTGACCGAGAACCACCTGACCCTGCAACCGGCCAGCGAAACCTTCACGGTCGACACCAGCGTTCGCATCCACCCGGAAACCAACACTGCACTGGAAGGCCTGTACAAGTCCGGCACGATGTTCTGCACCCAGTGCGAGGCCGAAGGTTTTCGCAAGATCACCTATTACCTCGACCGCCCGGACGTGATGAGCAAGTTCACCACCACCGTGGTCGCCGAGCAGCACAGCTATCCGGTGCTGCTGTCCAACGGCAACCCGATTGCCAGCGGCCCCGGTGAAGATGGCCGTCACTGGGCAACGTGGGAAGATCCGTTCATGAAGCCGGCCTACCTGTTCGCGCTGGTGGCGGGTGACTTGTGGTGCGTTGAAGACAGCTTCACCACGATGACCGAGCGCAACGTGGCGCTGCGTATCTACGTCGAGCCGGAAAACATCGACAAGTGCCAGCACGCCATGAACAGCCTGAAGAAATCGATGCGCTGGGACGAAGAGGTCTACGGTCGCGAGTACGATCTGGACATCTTCATGATCGTCGCCGTGAACGACTTCAACATGGGCGCCATGGAGAACAAGGGCCTCAACATCTTCAACTCCAGCGCTGTGCTGGCCCGCGCCGAAACCGCGACCGACGCCGCGCACCAGCGGGTCGAGGCAATCGTCGCCCACGAATACTTCCACAACTGGTCGGGCAACCGCGTGACCTGCCGCGACTGGTTCCAGCTGTCGCTCAAGGAAGGCTTCACCGTATTCCGCGATGCCGGTTTCTCCTCCGACATGAACTCGGCCACGGTCAAGCGCATCCAGGACGTGGCGTACCTGCGTACCCACCAGTTCGCCGAAGATGCAGGTCCCATGGCCCACGCCGTGCGCCCGGACAGCTTCATCGAGATTTCCAACTTCTACACCCTGACCGTGTACGAAAAGGGCTCGGAAGTGGTCGGCATGATCCACACGCTGCTGGGCGCCGAAGGCTTCCGCAAGGGCAGTGACCTGTACTTTGAGCGTCATGATGGCCAGGCCGTGACCTGCGATGACTTCATCAAGGCCATGGAAGATGCCAACGGCGTCGACCTGACCCAGTTCAAGCGCTGGTACAGCCAGGCCGGTACACCACGTCTGGCGGTGAGCGAGTCTTATGACGCCGTCGCGAAAACCTACAGCCTGACCTTCCGTCAAAGCTGCCCGGAAACCCCGGACAAGGTTGAAAAGCTGCCATTCGTGATCCCGGTAGAACTGGGCCTGCTGGACAGTAAAGGCAACGAGATTGCCCTGCGTCTGGCCGGCGAAGCCGCGGCCCAGGGCACTACCCGAGTGATCTCGGTGACCGAAGCCGAACAGACCTTCACCTTCGTCGACATCGCCGAACAGCCGCTGCCATCCTTGCTGCGTGGGTTCTCGGCGCCGGTGAAACTGAGCTTCCCGTACAACCGCGACCAGTTGATGTTCCTGATGCAGCACGACAGCGACGGTTTCAACCGCTGGGATGCCGGCCAGCAACTGTCGGTGCAGGTGCTGCAGGAACTGATCGGTCAGCAGCAGAAGGGCGAAAGCCTGGTGCTCGACCCGCGTCTGATTTCTGCCTTGCGTACGGTACTGGCTGACCAGACTCTGGATCAGGCAATGGTCGCGGAAATGCTCTCGCTGCCGAGCGAAGCGTACCTGACCGAAATCAGCGAAACCGCCGACGTGGACGCGATCCACACCGCTCGCGAATTCGCCCGTCAGCAACTGGCGGACAACCTGTTCGATGCCCTGTGGCAGCGTTATCAGGCCAACCGCGAGCTGTCGAAAAAGACCCCGTATGTGGCCGAAGCCGAGCACTTCGCCCGCCGCGCGCTGCAGAACATCGCGCTGTCGTACCTGATGCTCAGCGGCAAGCCTGAAGTGCTGGCGGCAATGCTGGAGCAGTTCGACGCCTGCGACAACATGACCGAGCGCCTGACCGCGCTGGCGGTGCTGGTCAACTCGCCGTTCGACGACGAGAAGGCCAAGGCCCTTGCCAGTTTCGCCGAGCACTTCAAGGACAATCCGCTGGTCATGGACCAGTGGTTCAGCGTGCAGGCCGGCAGCACGTTGCCGGGCGGTCTGGAACGTGTGAAAGCGCTGATGCAGCACCCGGCGTTCAACATCAAGAACCCGAACAAGGTGCGCGCGCTGGTCGGTGCTTTCGCCGGGCAGAATCTGATCAACTTCCACGCGGCGGACGGTTCGGGTTATCGCTTCCTGGCAGATCTGGTGATCGAGCTGAACGGCTTCAACCCGCAGATCGCTTCGCGCCAATTGGCGCCGCTGACTCGCTGGCGCAAGTATGACGGCGCTCGTCAGGCGTTGATGAAGGCGGAGCTGGAGCGGATTCTGGCTTCGGGGCAGCTGTCCAGCGATGTCTATGAAGTGGTCAGCAAGAGCTTGGCTTGAGGCTGGTTGATTGGGGTCGGTCTTGAAGTTGTCTTTCAACTTTAGATCCAGCCCTCACCCTAACCCTCTCCCAAGGGGAGAGGGGACTGACCAAGTTGTTTTCATGAGATACATCGACCTGAAATATTGAGTCGAACTCGAGTTTGAAAAGCATGAAAATCGGCTCCCTTTCCCCCTCGCCCCCTTGGGGGAGAGGGCTGGGGTGAGGGGGTTGGGTTTCAGCCGCGCCGCATCACTCTCGCCGAAAAGAAAAACAAAACGCCGCTCAATGAGCGGCGTTTTTGTGGGTGGGTGAAAAACTACTGGCGCAAATCAAACCGATCCAGATCCATCACCTTCGCCCACGCAGCAACGAAGTCGTTGACGAACTGCTCCTTCGCATCGGAACTGGCATACACCTCGGCCAGCGCCCGCAGTACCGAATTGGAGCCAAATACCAGATCGACCCGCGTTCCTGTCCATTTCACATTGCCGGTCTTGCGATCACGTCCTTCGAACTCATCTGCCGCCTTGGACGTCGGTTTCCATTCCACGCCCATGTCCAGCAGGTTGCGGAAGAAGTCGTTGGTCAGGGAACCGGGTTTGTCGGTGAACACGCCGTGTTTCGTCTTGCCGACGTTGGTGTCCAGTACACGCAGCCCGCCGATCAGCACGGTGAGTTCTGGCGCCGAAAGCGTCAGCAGTTGTGCCTTGTCGATCAGCAGCGCTTCGGCCGGCACGCGGTAGGTGCTGGCGGCGTAGTTGCGGAAGCCGTCGGTGTGCGGTTCAAGGAAGCCGAACGACTCGACATCGGTCTGCTCCTGAGTCGCATCGGTGCGCCCCGGATTGAACGGTACGGTCACGGTGTGCCCGGCGTTTTGCGCCGCTTGCTCGACCCCGGCATTACCGGCCAGCACGATCAGATCCGCCAGCGAGACTTGCTTGCCTGACGCCCCGGCGTTGAACTCGTTTTGAATGCCTTCGAGGGCTTTCAGCACCTTGTCCAGTTGCTCGGGTTGGTTGGCCTGCCAGAAGCGTTGCGGCGCCAGACGCAGACGTCCGCCGTTGGCGCCACCGCGTTTGTCCGAACCCCGGAAGGTCGAAGCGGCTGCCCAGGCAGTCGAGACCAGTTCCGAAACGGACAGCCCCGACGCCAGTACTTTGCCTTTCAGTGCCCTGATATCGCTGTCGTCGATCAGTGGATGGTTGGCCTCGGGAATCGGGTCTTGCCACAGCAACTCTTCCTGTGGCATTTCCGGGCCGAGATAGCGCGACAGCGGGCCCATGTCACGGTGAATGAGTTTGTACCAGGCCCGGGCGAAGGCATCGGCCAGTTGATCGGGATTGGCCAGGAAGCGCCGCGAAATCTTCTCGTAGGCCGGGTCGAAACGCAGGGCCAGGTCCGAGGTGAGCATGGTCGGGTCGATGCGTTTGTTCGGGTCGTGGGCATGGGGAATGGTGCCGGCCCCGGCGCCGTTTTTCGGTTTCCACTGATGGGCACCGGCGGGGCTTTTGGTCAGTTCCCACTCGAAGCCGAACAGGTTTTCCAGGTAGTTGTTGCTCCACTTCGTCGGTGTGGTGGTCCAGGTCACTTCCAGGCCACTGGTGATGGTGTCGGCACCTTTGCCGGTGCCGAAGGTGCTTTTCCAGCCCAGGCCTTGCTCTTCGAGGCCTGCGGCTTCTGGTTCAGGCCCGACGTTGTCTGCGGGGCCGGCACCGTGGGTCTTGCCGAAGGCGTGGCCACCGGCGATCAGGGCGACGGTTTCCTCGTCATTCATGGCCATGCGGCCGAAGGTTTCGCGGATGTCTCGGGCGGAGGCGACCGGATCGGGATTGCCTTCGGGGCCTTCCGGGTTCACGTAGATCAGACCCATCTGCACAGCGGCAAGCGGGTTTTCCAGATTGCGTTCGCCCTGGTTGGTGCGGCTCTGTTCATGGCCGTGTTCGGCAGGCTCGGCGACCAGCGTGCCGTCGCCCGGCTCCTGCACGGCTTCCGGGTGTTTGCCGTAGCGGGTATCCCCGCCCAGCCATTTGTTTTCCGAGCCCCAGTAGACGTCTTCGTCCGGCTCCCACACGTCGGGCCGGCCGCCGGAAAAACCGAAAGTCTTGAAGCCCATGGATTCCAGCGCGACGTTGCCGGTGAGGACGATCAGGTCGGCCCAGGAAATGTTGCGACCATATTTCTGCTTGATCGGCCACAGCAGGCGGCGGGCCTTGTCGAGGCTGACGTTGTCCGGCCAACTGTTGAGCGGGGCGAAGCGTTGCTGGCCGGAGCCGGCGCCACCGCGGCCGTCAGCGGTGCGGTAGGTGCCGGCGCTGTGCCAGGCCATGCGGATGAAGAGCGGGCCGTAGTGGCCGAAGTCCGCTGGCCACCACTCCTGAGAGTCGGTCATCAGCGCCGTCAGATCGCGTTTGAGGGCCTGGAAATCCAGGCTTTTGAAAGCCTTGGCGTAGTCGAAGTCCTTGCCCAGCGGATCGGATGCGGGCGAGTGCTGACTCAGGATTTTCAGGTTCAGTTGATTCGGCCACCAATCGCGGTTCGTCGTGCCACCGCCGGCGGCGTGATTGAACGGGCATTTCGATTCATTTGCCATGTTCGGGTCCTTATCAGGTCTTCTGCGGCCGGCTCGTGCCGACTTCGGATTAGTAAGGCTAGACCCGACTGGGGATGTCAGCTAATAGGCCGACTATTGGTGGCTGATAGGCAAAGTCTTTTACCGCTGTCTGATCAGGATTTTTTCGAAGAAACGCGGGGCGTGCGTGCGCAAGCGGTGATACCGCGTGTGGAAAGCCCATGTAGAAAGCCCCGTGTTTGAGCGGTTGTTGTAAGCATTGAGGCAAGAATCATGATGGCCATTGGAAATGTTATTGTATAACATAAAAATGATTTCATCTGATCGATGTCACTGACCTGTCCGTGTGGCAGTGGCATCGGTCCCTTCCTTTCTGCCTTACGGAATTTAGAAATGCCTTCCCGTTTCCACTCCTTCCAGCCAAGCCTGTTGGCGGCTGCGCTGCTGATCGCGTCCCCCGCATTCGCCGCCGAACCCCTCGAACTGCAACCACAAGTCATCACCGGCAATCCGCTGGGCAGCCAGACCCTCGCGTCGCCCTCAACCGTGTTGAGCGGCGATGAACTGACGCTGCAGCAGAAGGGCAGCCTGGGCGAAACCCTGAACAAGCAGCCGGGCGTGTCGTCGTCCTACTTCGGCCCGGGTGCCAGTCGCCCGATCATTCGCGGACAGGACGGCGATCGCATCCGCATTCTGCGCAACGGCGTCGGCGCGCTCGACGCCTCGTCGCTGTCCTACGACCATGCGGTGCCACTGGACCCGGTCAACGTCGAACGCATCGAAATCGTCCGTGGTCCGGCCGCGTTGCTCTACGGCGGCAGCGCTATCGGCGGGGTGGTCAATACCTTTGACAACCGCATCCCGACCGAAGCCATCGACGGCATTCACGGGGCCGGTGAGCTGCGCTATGGCGGCGCCGACACCACACGCAGCAGCGCGGGCAAACTCGAGGCCGGCAACGGCCAGTTCGCCTTGCATCTGGACGCCAGCGCTCGCGAGTTCAATGACCTGAAGATCCCCGGCTACGCCAAAAGCAGCCGCGAGCGGGCGGGTGATGAGGGCGATTCCAGCAAGCATCGTCTGACCAACAGCGACGGTCGCCAGGACGGTGGAGCGGTAGGCGGGTCTTACACCTGGGATGACGGCTATGCGGGGCTGTCTTACAGCAATTACGACTCCAACTACGGCTCGCCGGCCGAAGACGACGTGCGGATTCGCATGCAGCAGGAGCACTACGCGTTCGCCTCGGAAATTCGCAACCTTGACGGCCCGTTCAGCTCGGTGAAGTTCGACGCCGGCTACACCGATTACCAGCACCGTGAAATCGAAGGCGGCGAGGTCGGTACCACGTTCAAGAACAAGGGTTATGAAGCGCGGGTCGAAGCCCGGCACCAGCCGTTGGGGCCGTTCAACGGGGTGATCGGCGCGCAGGTCAGTCGCAATGAATTCTCGGCGCTGGGCGAAGAAGCCTTCGTGCCACAGACCGATACCAACGCCGGTGCACTGTTCATTCTGGAAGAGCTGCAAGCCACGGATCGCCTGCTGTTCACCCTCGGTGGTCGCCTGGAACACACCACGGTCGACCCCGACGCCAAAGGCAACGAGCGTTTCGCCAACGCCGACCGCTCCAGTAGTTTCACTGCTGGCAGTCTGTCGTCCGGCGCGGTGTACACGCTGACGCCAATCTGGTCGGTTGCTGCCACGCTGGGCTACACCGAGCGGGCGCCGACGTTCTATGAGCTGTACGCCAACGGCGCTCACGTCGCGACCGGCACTTATGAAGTCGGGGATGCGGGTCTGTCGAAAGAGAAAGCCGTCTCCAGCGATCTGGCCCTGCGTTTCGACAATGGCACGCACAAGGGCAGCGTGGGCGTGTTCTACAGCCACTTCTCCAATTACATCGGTATGCTCGGCACTGGTCGCACCCTCAATGATGAAGGCGAAGAAGACGCCGCCGGCATTCCCGAGTACGCCTATTCCGGTGTTCGCGCGCGCTTCAGTGGTATCGAGGCGCAGGATCGCTGGCAGCTTGGCGAGAGCGCCTACGGCAAGTTCGCGCTGGAACTGTCGGGCGACTACACCCGCGCCAAGAACCTCGACAACGGCCAGGATCTGCCGCGCATCGCGCCGCTGCGCTTGAATACCGGGTTGCTGTGGGAGCTGGATCGCTGGCAGGCACGGATCGATGTGGAGCACGCGAGCGCCCAGCATCGGGTCCCGGACAATGAAAGCAGCACCGATGGCTACACCACGCTGGGTGCGAATGTGGGGTATCGCTTTGAAGTCGGCCAGAGCAAATGGCTGGCCTTCGTCAATGCCGAGAACCTGACCAACCAGACCGTGCGCTATGCCAGCTCGATCCTGCGCGACATTGCGCCGGCAGAAGGGCGAAGCATTCAGGTGGGCCTGCGCACCACGTTCTGATCGTTCCCCACGATCTTGGGCCAGCGTCCCGCGAACCGCGTGACGCTGGCCTCGACATCAGCTCGATTGAGCGGTGTCGTCCTCCGGGATTTCTTCCCGCAGATCCTGTTGCCCCGGCAGCTCGGTGATCACGCTGAAATCGGTGACCTCCACCGCACCCAGCCCATAACCCAGCAAATGGAAAGAGAAGGCCTTGCGCGGTTGCGGGTTGTCGAAGCTGAAGTCCATTTCCAGCGGCTGATCCGCCGTGGCGACCATTTCCGAAGGCAGGCCCAGTTGCACGTCCTGTTCGAACTCCTTGGCCTTGAGCTGAATGTACGCCGCCTGTTGCGGGTCCATCGAGCGCACGGTCAGGCGCACGCGGGTGTGGGAGCCCTTGGGCATTTCCAGGTATTGCGCGCCGATCAGGTTGTCGGCCCAGTCATCCTTGATCTGCGCTTGCAGCGGGATGATGTTGTCGCTGCCGAACTGATAGCGCTGGTTCAGCGGAGTGCGCAGCAGCGACAGGTCCAGCGCATCGGCGCGGGCCGCAATCTGCCGCGCATTCTGGCCGCTGGCATTGCCCTTGAACGTGGCGCTTTCGGCGATGAAGCCTTCGCTGGCGTAAGCGCGGCAGCGTCGCGGCATGTCGCATTCGGTCAGGATGCCGTGGCCGTCGTGGTAGCGCAGCTTGCCGTTGGTGAACGACATGATTTCGCGCCCGGTGTCGTAGTCGCGAAACAGCGAACGGCCGCTGAGTGCGGCGGGCACCGGCAGGTCAAAGTAATCGAGGATCGACGCGCTCAGATCGACATGTCCGTAGACCCCGGCGTTCAGGTGCGGCAACTGGGCCTGTTCCGGTGCGAGGGTCAGGTTGAATCCCCAGGACGAGGCGAGCCGCACGCCATCGATGCCATGGGATTCGTCCGAGGTGATCACCACCAGTGTGTCTTTCAGCACGCCCTGACGTTCGAGGCCGCTGAGGAACTGGTCCAGGGCATCGTCCAGATAACCGACAGCGGCCTGTTTCGGCGTGTCGTAGCGTTGCAGGTAGTCTTCGGGCGCGGAGTAGGGCTGATGGGTGCCGACGGTCAGCAGGGTCAGCATCCACGGTTTTTTCTGTTTTTTCAGTTGGCCGACGTAACCCAGCGCGCCTTCGAAGAATGCCTTGTCGTCCTTGCCCCACGGGAATTCCAGGTAGTTGGCGTTGGTGAACCACTCGAGGCCATGGGTCGCATCGAAACCGATGTGCGGCATGATCTTGTCTTTGGCCATGAAGCGCAGGCCGGCGCCTTGCAGGTAGTGAGTGCTGAAACCGTGCTGGCGCAACTGGGCCGGCAGGCAGGCCTGATTGCGTTCGTTCTGGGTCAGCATTTCCACGCCTTTGGGCGTGCCGTTGTTCAGCTTGTCGTAATCGCCGCAGAGCATGGCGTACAGGCCGCGAATGGTCTGGTGCGTGTGCAGCACGTAGTCCGGCGTGTTCATGCCGCGCTCGGCCCAGCGGCTGAGCTTGGGCATCAGGTCTTCCTGATAATGGCTGCCGATGGCCTCGCGATTGGCGCGGATGTAGGCCCCGGGAATGCCTTCGACGGTAACGATCAGGACATTGCGTGCCTGACCTTTGGCGGCCAGTAATGAGCGGCCATTCAAGTCGAGGTCGGTGAGCCCGGCCATCGAGGGTGCGGGTATTTCGCTACCACCTTCCAGCCATTCCTCGGCCTGCATCTGCGCGTCGGCGACCTGCGCGGCGAGCAACTGATGTGGCAGGTTGTACAGACGCCATGGGTCGGCGTCGCTCGGCGAAAGATTCTGTGCGCCCCAATGGGCGGCGAACAGCAACACCGGTGCCGACCACACGGCGCGGGGCAGGGCCGGGGCAGGTGTTCCGCGGTTTGCCCACTGCGTCGCCAGCCACATCAACAGGCCCAGCAGCAATGCACCGGCCACTCCTGGATGGGCGAAGCCGCCGCCGGTGGAGTTCTCCACAAATTGCGGGTCGATCAGGTAGTGCAGGTCCTGGGGATTGGGCAGGCGCCCGACCGCGCTGACCAGTTCCGCCGTCGCCACCGCCAGCAAACCCCAGAACACCAGAACCGGCAGGGCCAGCCACCACGGCCGGCGATGCAACAGAACCACCAGCAGGCTGCCGATGGCCAGGTCCGACAGGTAGCCGAACAGGCTCGACCAGCCGAGCGCCGCACGCAGGCACACCGGTAAGATCAGTACCAGAAAAACCAGAGAGAGAAGACGGGCGTCGGGATGCCGAAGCCGTTGAAAAAGAGCGCTCACAAAAAAGACCTTCCAGCCATCAAACCGTCATAAAAGTGTGCGCGATGATACCAAGGGTGGGCTGTCTGATCGCCTTTTTAAACATGAGGCTGATCTGCTTGCCAAAGCGCGACACAGGGCCTGAAGTCGTGATCGGCGTTCGTATCAGCCCGGTTGTGGCAAATGAACGGGGAGCCATCGACGGCAGATTTATTGTTTCAGGCTGTTTAAGGCTTGCAGTCGCAGGCCCACTCTCGCGGCGTTTCTGGACAGGGTAGTGGCCACTCAGTAGCATTCGGGGCCCAATGTATTTTCCCTTTATGTATCGTTTTGCCGGGATCTCAAGGAAGTGCCATGAAGGATTATGTCTTCGATAACATCGTGATCGAGTTCTGGGAGACGGTAGGGGAGGTTGTTCGCGCCGATCAACTCAGCGAACCACGTCACCGGGAAGAGGATATTATCTGGGTCCGGGACGAGGAGGGCGATGAGCGTGCGGTTGACGTTTCACGCTTGAATTTCCAGGTTCGTCCAGGTGATGAGGTCCAGATTATCTCTGCCTCGAACGACAGGACCAACGACGTTATTTATGCGCTTCTGCGCAATTACCGCAGCGGTGACGCGGGTTTGCTGGATGATGGCGAATTTATCTACACAGAACTTGTCGAGGCCAAACCGAGCAGCAAACCTTTCTGGTTTTCACTGCTGCTGGGGTCGGTCGGAACGTGGTTTTTTGCGGGCTGGGGCCTGTTGATCGGTATTGCTTTCTACGTTCTTGTGCGAATCGAGAAAAAACTGCGCAAGCAGCGTTTGATCGCGGGTTTGCTGGAACATGTCCAGAAGCTTGATCGGCAGAACGTTTCCCGGTCGGTCGTTCACTACGCATTGGCCCGTAATCTTGAAGAAACCCAGCCTCGTATTCATGAAGACAGCTGACTTGATTCAAGCGAAGCGATACACGCCCAAAAAAACGGGGCGTTCCACAAGGTTCACCATGTCCTCGGTGGCTTTCTGGACAGGAGGAAGGTCGGTCAGTAGCATTCGCAGCCAATGGATTTTCTCTCTTCTCGTCGCTTGACGAGAAATGCTCAAGGATTTGAAATGCGCGACGTTCCCAATGGCGATCAACCCTCCATATTCAAGGTTGTGGAGGGAGAGATTCGAACCGAGAGGCACGTGAGTATCAGCTCGGTTTCAGTTATCGATGGCGAAGTTCGCGTCCACTCTGCGTCCGGAAACAGCATCGATATCCATGTGCCTGGTCTGGACGGCGTCTTGCGATTCGATCTGGATGCTGCGCAACAGGTTCAGGTAGTCGAACGCCAAGCGGTAGAGGATCCGAAGGTGCCGGTAGCGTCCAGCGTTTCCGCGTTCGAGTGGAAGACGTTGCTGATCACATTTGTCGTGTGGAATGTGGTGGGCTTGTTTTCGGGCGTGCTGGGCTTCTTCGCTGCGGCGGGATATTTCTGTTACCAGTGGCGGCAGGTGGCCAAGCGCAAGAAGCTTCTGTCGAATGGGCCGTCAATGCAGCCCACCTCCAGTCAAGTGCAAGATCGCGCTCAAGCCAATCCTTCAAAGCTATCCAGGCAGAACGTGCGTGATGCGTTGGCGCGCCATCGCTGACGTCGATCAGACGACACGTTGTCCATCATCGAAAGTGCGGATGCCGTCCGCCATACGTCCTTTGCTCAGGTGAACCGAACTCCCCCGTCTATAGTGACAAGGCTGTGCGAAACGGGTGGCGCTTCCATACCTTGAAGGGGGAGCGCCGAGAAGACAGGTTGTCTATCAGGAGATCGCCATGAGCCAGATCGAAAAAGTCCTCTACACCGCCAAGACCCACACCACCGGCGGACGTGACGGTGCGTCGCGCAGTTCCGACGGAATCCTCGACGTCAAACTGTCGTCCCCCGGCACCAACGGCGGCGGGACCAATCCGGAACAACTGTTCGCCGCCGGCTGGTCGGCGTGCTTTATCGGCGCGATGAAAGCGGTGGCGGGGCAACAGAAAATCAGCCTGCCAGCGGACCTCGCGGTGGATGCCGAAGTGGACCTGGGCACCAACTCGGGAGGGTATCTGTTGCAGGCGCGACTCAATGTGAGCCTGCCGGGCATGGAACGCGGCGCGGCGCAGCAACTGGTGGATGCGGCGCATCAGGTGTGCCCGTACTCCAAGGCCACGCGCAACAATATCGAGGTCGAGTTGAAACTGGTCTGACTTCCAGATGCAAACGGGGCGGCATGATCGTCGATCATGCCGCCCCGTTTGTTTTTTGAAGCGTGAATCTGTCAGTCAGCGATCAATGCATCTTGCTGTGATCGTGGCCTTCCATGTTGGTCAGCGAGCGCACCGGCGCCTGGACTTCGATGGCTTGTTTCTCGCCCTTGGCGTTTTCGACGGTCAGGGTCAGCGGCACGTTGTCGCCTTCCTTCAGTTGACCGTTCAGGCCCATCAGCATCACGTGGTAGCCGTTCGGATCGAACTTCACAGCCTTGCCGGCCGGCAGCTCGACCGAGTTGACCGGGCCCATGCTCATCACGTCGTTCTTCATGGTCATTTCGTGAATCTGCACGTCCTTGGCCACCGGCGATGCAACGCTGAGCAGTTTGCTGTCGCTGTCGGCGGTGACGGTCATGAACGCGCCGCTGGCCGACTGGTTTGGCACGGTTGCACGTACCCAGGCGTCATCGATCTTGGTCTGCGCCGAAACCTGAAAAGCCAGACCCAGCAGGGACAGGCCCAGTGCGGCACGTTTGATGTTGTTCAGAAAAGGGTTCATCAGCAGACCTCCATGACGGTAAGCAAGTCTTCCGTGCACTCTTGTGCAGAAAGCGATTGGGACAGACCCACGCGCAGGTTGCCGCGGGTGTCGTAGACATAACTGGTGGACGTGTGCGACAGGGTGTAAGTGTCGCCGGCAGGGACTTTTTCGTAGAAGACGTCGAATTCCTTGGCGGTGGCCTTGGTTTCCTCGAGGGTGCCGTACAGGGCGACGAAGCTCGGGTCGAAGGTCTTGACGTAGGCGTCGAGGATTTGCGGCGTATCGCGTTCCGGGTCGAGGGTGATGAATACCACCTGCAGGATGTCGCCATCCTTGCCCATCAGCTTCTTGATTTTTGCCGCGCGGGCCAGCGTCGTCGGGCAGACGGCCGGGCATTGGGTGAAACCGAAGAAAATCATCGGCATCAGGCCGCGAAAGCTCGACAGCGTCACGGTGTTGCCTTCGGTGTCCTTGAGCTTGAAGGTGCGTCCGAGGATCTTGTCGCTCAGATCCTTGCCGTACTTGTACGACAGTTGGCCACGGGTGTCGCAGCCGGCGAGCAGGCCCAGACCGAGCACGCCCATTCCCGCAAGCACCTTGCGGCGAGTCAACAAAGCCGTCATCTAATACCGCCCTTTGCAGCCCGCCCGTCAGCAAGACAAGCGGGGGGTTAACCGTAAAAGCGGCGCATGATACCAAAATGAACCGCCAGGTCGGTTTTTGATCACCGACCAATGTCGGATCGGGCGACAAAAGGTGTAAGAAAACATGACCTGCGGTTATTGCAGCGACGGCTCAACCGGGCTCCAGCCACCGCCCAGCGCGGTGTACAGGTTCACTTGCGCCACCAGTTGCGCCAACCGGTCAGTGATCAGGCCTTGCTGGGAGCTGAACAGCGAACGCTGGGCATCGAGGAACGTCAGGCTGCTGTCGACGCCGGTCTGATAGCGGTGCTGCGCCATGTCGTAATAGTCCTGGGTTGCCTGCACCAGATCACGCTGGGCCTGGAGTTGTTGCTGGTAGGTCTGGCGCGCCGCGAGTCCGTCGGACACTTCCTGGAACGCGGTCTGAATGGTCTTTTCGTACTCGGCGACGCTGATGTCCTTCTGCAATTTCGCGTAGTCCAGACTGGCGCGCAGGCTGCCGGCATTGAAGATCGGCAGGTTGATCTGCGGCTGGAAGGTCCAGGCGCCGGAGCCGCCCTTGAACAGCCCGGACAAGTCGCGGCTGGAGGTGCCGGCATTGGCGGTCAGGCTGACACTGGGGAAAAACGCCGCCCGGGCCGCGCCGATATTGGCGTTGGCCGCCTTGAGCTTGTATTCGGCCTGGAGAATGTCTGGCCGGCGTTGCAGCAGATCCGAGGGCAACCCGGCCGGCACTTGTGCCACCAGGTCACTGTCCAGCGGACGCGCCGGCAGGGTTTCGGGAACCGGCGCGCCGACCAGCAGCGTCAGGCTGTTCAAGTCCTGGGCGACCTGGCGCTGATAGCGGGCGATGCTGGCGCGGGTGCTGTCGACGCTGGTCTGCGCCTGGATCTGATCCAGCGCCGAGGACTTGCCTGCCTCACGGTTGCGCGTGGTCAGGCGCAGGCTTTTTTCGTCGGCGGCGAGGGTTTCGCGGGCCAGGGCCAGCAGCTCCTGGTCGGCGCGCCAGGTCAGGTAGGCGTTGGCAACGTTGGCCACCAGGCTCAATTGCGCACTGCGCCGGGCTTCTTCGGTAGCCAGCCAGCTCATCAATGCCTGTTCGCTGAGGCTGCGTACCCGGCCGAAAAAATCCAGCTCATAGGCGCTGATGCCAAGGTTCGCCGAGTAGGTCGAGGTGATCGCCGCTTTGGTTTTGGTCACGCTCTCCGGCACCCGCTGGCGCAGTTCGTTGGCATTGGCCGAGACCGCCGGCAGCAGATCGGCGCGCTGAATGCGGTACTTGGCCTGGAACGCCTCGACGTTCAGCGCGGCGACTCGCAAGTCTCGGTTGTTGACCAGTGCGCTTTCAATCAGTTGTTGCAACGCCGGGTCATTGAACAATCCGCGCCAGTCCTCGACAGCAATCGTGGCCTGGGTTGGCGCAGGATAGGCGGGGCCTTTTGGATACTGCGCCGCACTGGGCGATGCGGGCTGCTGGTATTCGGGAATCAGCGAGCAGCCGCCCATCAGCAACGCCATGGACAGCAGGGAGATCGGCAACCTGGACATCAAACAGCCTCGTTCACGAATGAGAGCGGGCGCCGGGCGCCCATGATGAGTAAAACACCGGATCAGGCACCGGCCATCCATTTCGCCAGACCGTGACGACCACTGACCCCGAGCTTGGCCGCCGCGCGCTTGAGATAGGTCTCGATCGAACTGTTCTTGACCCGCAACCGTTCGGCCATTTGCGGCACGGTGCCGCCGGTCAACAAGCCCAGGCAGACTTCTTTCTCGCGCGCTGACAGGGTGATGTCGCCCAGCGCCAGGCGTTCGTCGAACACCTGTTGTAACGGTGTCTGGTCTTGATCGGCCTGAACCGGACGCGGTTGCCGGGCCATGAGCTGTCGCCGCAGCTGCGCGTGACGTTCGATCAACGGCAGCAGGGTGTCGGACAGGCTTTTGAGAAACGACAGCTCCGGCAGAGAGAACACCCGGTGCGTGTGAGGGCGGCAGAACGAGATGACACAGCGGCGGTTGGAGGTGCGTGACACCAGATTGCACTGATGGACGCTGTGGTGCGGGTGTCGTTGCTGCAGCGAGGCTTTGAGTTGAATCAGCAGCGAGTCATTCATCTCGATCATCTTCTGCAACAGCGGATGATCGTCCTGGCATTGCAGGGGATCCGGGGGCGGGAAGGTATCCGGCAAACCGGCGCTGCCCAACGCCTTGATCTCAACCACACTGGCCTCGCGCTCGTCGAGCGTCCATTCGCTGAGATCCACTCGGTTGACCGGCACCAGGGTGTCGACCAACTGGAACATGTTCGTGGCGAAACGCTCGTTCCCCGTGCTGGCGATCAACTCGCCCAGCTGCCAATAGAAATGCGGGTTGTCCATGTTGCGAAGACTGCCGGTCAGATTCATATCCTTGTCATCCTTGATTTAAAGCCATTGCCGAATCGTCTGCCGTGCATGCACCTGTGAAGCCACTCCCCCAATCATTTCTCCTTGAAATCGATCTGGAGCGGGATTTAAGCCTATGCATTTGTCCTACGTCTGTAGGGGAAAACAGGGACACAAAGTGCCACTATTTCCGGATTAATGGCGCCACGTTTCTGTCAGTCCGAGGGTGACAAGCCTGTAAGACGTGACTGCGCGGTCCAGTGAGAACACCGAAAACCGGGGTTCAGAGCGCCCTTTCCTACGATTGCGAAGTCGTCGTCAGCGCAAGTGGATGGCGATTGTCCTACAGGATTTTCAGCCATTTCTTTCCGAACTTTTGGAGGGATGGCCGGCCAGTCGAGGCCTGCAAGCCCTCAGGGCAGCGCGCGGAGGAGGGGGTTGTCCGGGTTTCACGTGTCATGCGGGTTTCGGGGCCGATGCTTGAATACGCGCCAAATCACATGAGACGGATCTTATGAACCAATTTGCTGCCGATGCGGCGGACGGTCTGTCCGCGATTTCCGAGGCCTTCCCGCTGACCGCTGCTCAGAGCGACATCTGGCTCGATCAACTGCGTCAAGGGGATTCACCGCTGTACAACATCGGTGGCTATGTACAACTGACCGGTCCTCTGGATCCGGCGCTGATGCAGGCGGCCCTCGAAAGTCTCGTGGCCCGGCATGACGCCATGCGCACGATTTTGTTGCCGGGCGCGGGCCAACACGGTTTGCCCCTGCAGCGCTTTGCGCAATCCTTGCCGGCCCCGATGCCGATCCATGACGTTTGCGCGCAGCCCGATCCACAGTCCGCGGCGCGCAGGCTGATTCAGGAGCGCATCGAGCAGCCGTTCACGCTGGACGGCGGGCCGTTGTTCCGTTTTCTTCTGATCCGTCTCGGTGCCGACCATCATTGGCTGTCGATCCTCGCCCATCACTTGATCGTCGACGGCTGGGGTTTCGGCGAGATGCTCAAATCTCTGGACGAGCTCTACAACGCTCTGGCGCAGGGCCGGCAACTGCCCGGCTCGGCAGCGTCCTATGTCGATTTCATCCATGACGATGCGCGCTATCACCAATCGGCCCGTTACACCCACGACCGCGCCTATTGGCTGGACAAGTACCGCGACCTGCCCGAGCCGTTGTTGCTGCCCCGATATCAGGAACGTTTTGCCGCAGCCCTGGCCCCGACCCGGATTTTCTCCCAGGCTTTTCCCGCGAGGTTGCACGAACGCATGAAGCAAGTGGCCCGCGAACACGGAGGGTCGGCGTTCCATGTGCTGCTGGCGGCCTTGCACGTGTATTTCAGCCGGACCGCCCAGCGTGACGAATGGGTGGTGGGCGTGCCGCTGCTCAACCGTTCCGGCGCCCGGTTCAAGTCCACGCTCGGGCTGTTCACCCAGGTCAGCGCGGTACGGATGGGGTTCGGCCGGGAGCTGTCGTTCGGTCAATTGATCACGGCGATCCGCGACGAACTGAAGCGTGATTTCCGCCATCAGCGTTTTCCGTTGAGCGAAATGAATCGCGCCTTGGGTCTGCTGCGTGAGGATCGCTCGCAGCTGTTCGAAGTGACGGTGTCCTACGAGCAGGACGTTCACGAGTACCGCTACGGTGAAGCTCAGGCGCGGGTGATCAAGGTCTCGAACCATGAGGAGGGCACGCCGCTGGCGGTGCATTTGCTCAGCACCCTCAACAACGACAAAGACAGTTTGTACATGGTGTACAACGAAGCCTATTTTGGCGCCGATGAGATCGAAGCGCTGTCCGGGCGTCTGTTGCACGTGCTGGAGCAGGGCCTGGAGAATGTTGACCTGGCGCTGGACGCTTTCAACCTGAGCCTGCCCGCCGAATCGGCGTTATTGCAGCAGTGGAATGACACGCGAGCGGATTACCCTCAGGGCCTGACCCTTCACCAGCGCATCGAGGCACAGTCGGTAGCGCGACCCGATGCAGTGGCGGCAGAGTTTCAGGGGCAACGGCTGACCTATGGCGCGTTGAATCGCAAGGCCAACGGCCTGGCCCACCACCTGATCGGACTCGGTGTGCGTCCGGACGACCGGGTGGCGGTGGTCGCTCGCCGGGGGCTGGATACGCTGGTCGCGCTGTTGGCGGTCCTCAAGTCCGGCGCGGGGTATGTGCCGGTGGATCCGGCGCATCCGCCCGAGCGCCTGAGCTACCTGCTGGGTGACTGTGCTCCGGCCATCGTCCTGACCCAAAGCGAGTTGCGCGAGCGTCTGCCAGTAATGGACGCGCCGTTGATCGAGTTCGACCGACAGAGCTGGCCGGCCAACGTTCTCAATCCGGACATTGCGAACCTGACCGCTGCGCATCTGGCCTACGTGATCTACACCTCCGGTTCCACCGGCCAACCCAAAGGGGTGATGGTCGAGCATCGCACCCTGTCGAACCTGGTCGACTGGCATTGCGCGGCCTTTGACCTGAGCGCCGGTAGTCACACGTCGAGCCTCGCCGGCTTCGGTTTCGACGCCATGGCCTGGGAAGTCTGGCCCGCGCTGTCTGCCGGCGCGACCCTGCATCTGGCGCCGTCCCGTGACGGTGGCGAAGACATTGACGCGCTGCTCGACTGGTGGCGTGCGCAGCCTTTGGACGTGAGTTTCCTGCCGACGCCGATTGCCGAGTACGCCTTCAGCCGCCACCTCGAACACCCGACTCTGCGCACGCTGCTGATCGGCGGGGATCGCCTGCGTCAGTTCAATCGCGAGCAGACATTCGCGGTGATCAACAACTACGGCCCGACCGAAGCGACGGTGGTCGCCACGTCGGGTCGAATCGAACCGGGCCGGACGTTGCACATTGGCAAACCCGTGAGCAATGCCACGGCCTATCTGCTGGATGAGCGACAGCGACCGGTGCCGATTGGCGTGGCCGGTGAACTCTACGTCGGTGGTGCCGGGGTGGCACGGGGTTACTTCAATCGTCCTGAGTTGACCGCCGAGCGCTTTCTCCACGATCCGTTCAGCAGCCTGCCAAACGCACGGATGTACCGTACCGGCGACCTTGCACGCTGGCGCCCGGACGGCAATATCGAATACCTGGGCCGTAACGACGATCAGGTGAAAATCCGTGGCGTGCGCATCGAGCCCGGCGAAATCGAAGCGGCGTTGAGCAGCCATGAGTCGGTGCGCGATGCGGTCGTGCAGGTACGGGACGGGCAGTTGCTGGCCTGGTTCACCGAACATCAGCCTCTGGACATCACGCAACTGCATGCCCATCTGCAAACCCGTCTGCCGAGTGCGATGCTGCCTTCGGCTTACGTGCGCCTGGCGGTGCTGCCGCTGACGGCGAACGGCAAGCTGGATCGCCAGGCCTTGCCGGCGCCGGGGCCGGAGGCGTTGATCCGCCGCGAGTACGAAGCCCCGCAAGGTGACGTCGAGATCCTGCTGGCGCAGATCTGGGCCGAGGTGCTGCAAGTCGAAAAGGTCGGGCGTCACGATCACTTCTTTGAACTGGGCGGGCACTCGTTGCTGGCGGTCAACCTGATCGAACGCATGCGTCAGCTCGGCATGAGCAGCGACGTGCGCGTGCTGTTCGGCCAGCCGACTTTGGCAGCGCTGGCCGCGTCGGTGGGCAGTGGCCGCGAGGTCGAAGTGCCGGCCAACCGTATTCCGCCGGGTTGCACGCGGATCACCCCGGACCTGTTGCCATTGGTAGAGCTGGATCAGGCCACCCTCGACCGGATCATCGCCACGGTGCCGGGCGGGGCGGCCAATGTGCAGGACATATACCCGCTGGCGCCTTTGCAGGAAGGCATTCTCTATCACCACATCACCGCGGCGCAGGGTGATCCGTACCTGCTGCAGTCGCAGCTGGCGTTCGACAGCGTCGAGCGGGTCGAGGCCTATGCGGCGGCGCTGCGTCAGGTCATGGCGCGCCACGATATTCTGCGCACTGCGGTGGTCTGGGAAGGTTTGACCACGCCGGTACAGGTGGTCTGGCGCGAAGCCGAATTGCCGGCTCAGGAAGTTACGCTCGATCCGGCCGGGGGCGATGTCCTCGCGCAACTGCACGAGCGCTTCGATGCCCGTCGTTATCGCATCGATGTCAGTCAGGCACCGCTGATCCGGCTGATGTATGCCCGCGACCCGGCCCACGGGCGGATCGTGGCGATTCTGTTGTTCCATCACCTGGCGCTGGATCACATCGCGCTGGAAGTCTTGCGCCATGAAATGCGCGCCAACCTGTTGGGGCTGAGCGAACCGTTGCCGCTGGCGGTGCCGTATCGCAATTACGTGGCCCAGACCCGGCTCGGTGTCAGCGAGCAGGAACATGAAGCGTTCTTCTGCGAAATGCTCGCCGACATCGACGAGCCGACCTTGCCGTTCGGATTGCAGGACGTGCAGGGCGACGGGCGCGGCATCGATGAAGCCGTGCGAACGCTTGCGCCTGAACTGGACCGCCGTTTGCGCCTTCAGGCGCGGCAGGCAGGCGTCAGCGTGGCCAGCCTGATTCACCTGGCCTGGGCGCAGGTGTTGGCGGCGACGTCGGGGCAAGAGCACGTGGTATTCGGCAGCGTTTTCATGGGCCGCATGCAAGGCGGCGAGGGCGCGGATCGGGCGCTGGGGGTGTTCATCAACACTTTGCCATTGCGGGTGGACATGGACCGGGGCGCGCGCGATGCGGTGCTGCTCACCCACGCCCGACTGACCGACCTGCTCGGGCATGAGCATGCGTCGCTGGCGCTGGCCCAGCGTTGCAGCGGCGTTGCGTCGCCGGCACCGCTGTTCAGTGCGTTGCTCAACTATCGGCATACCGACCTTGAGGTACAGGAAACGACGCCGGATCCTGCCTGGCAAGGCATCCAGACCCTGGAGAACGAGGAGCGCACCAACTACCCGCTGACCTTGAGCGTCGATGATTTGGGCAGCGCTTTGCAGATCACCACACGAACCCTGATCAGCATCGGCGCCCAGCGCATCGGCGACTACGTGCAAACCGCGTTGCAGGCGCTGGTGGATGCCCTGGAGCAGACACCGCAACAACCATTGAATCGCTTGTCGATCCTGCCGGCGGCGGAGCGTGAACAACTGCTGGTCGACTTCAACGCCAGCCAAGTCGATTGCCCGATCGATCAGCCGCTTCAGGTGTTGTTCGAACATCAAGCGCAGCGCAGACCCGACGCCATCGCCTTGCAGGCTGGGGATCAACAGCTGACCTATCGCGAACTGAACGAACAGGCCAACCGTCTGGCGCATCATCTACGCGAGCACGGTGTGCAGCCCGATTCGCGTGTGGCGATCTGCGTCGAGCGCAGCCTGGATCTGATAATCGGCCTGCTCGGCATTCTCAAGGCGGGCGGCGCCTATGTGCCGCTGGACCCGGACTATCCGCTGGAGCGCTTGCACTACATGTTGCAGGACAGCGCTCCGGTGGCGGTGCTGGTGCACAAATCCACGCGCAATCTGTTGGGTGATCCGGGCGTGCCGGTCATCGATTTCGACCGTTGCACCTGGCAGCACGCGTCCGTCGATAACCTGCAAGTACCGGGTTTGAGCGCTGCGAACCTGGCCTACATGATTTACACCTCGGGCTCCACCGGCACGCCGAAGGGCGTGATGATCGAGCACCGAAGTGCCTGCAACATGGTGCACTGGGGCTCGCAGATCAGCCCGCCGACCGAGCACGGCGCGCTGTTGCAGAAGGCGCCGTTCAGCTTCGACAGTTCGGTGTGGGAGATTTTCTGGCCGCTGTGTTCCGGCCTGCGGCTGGTGCTGGCGCGTCCCGACGGCAACCGCGATTCGGCGTATGTGACCCAGGTGATTCGCGAACGGCAGATTACCGTGGTCAAGTTCGTGCCAGCGCTGCTGCAACAGTTCGTCGAACAGGACGATGTCAGCCAGTGCACCAGCCTGACCGACGTGCTCAACGGTGGCGGTGAACTGACTGTCGCACTGGCCCGGCGCGTCCGCGAGCGCCTGCCCTGGGTGCGTCTGCATAACGTCTACGGCCCGACCGAAACCACAGTCGACAGCACCGGCTGGACGCTGGAACCCCATCAACCGGTGCCGGAGGCCGTGGTGCCGATCGGCAAGGCACTGAGCAACACCCGGCTCTACGTGCTGGATGCCCACGACCAACCGGTGCCATTCGGTGTCAGCGGTCACCTGCACATCGGCGGCGTCGGGGTCGCGCGCGGTTATCTGGGACTGCCGGACATGCAGGCCGAGCGCTTCATCGACAGCCCGTTCGTGGCCGGTGATCGCTTGTACCGCACCGGCGATCTGGTGCGCTACCGAGCGGACGGCAATCTCGAGTTTCTCGGGCGCAACGACTTCCAGGTCAAGCTGCGCGGCCTGCGTCTGGAGCCGGGTGAAATCGAAGCACGGCTGATCGAGCACCCGGCGGTGCGGGAAGCTGTGGTGCTGGTGCGCGACGAACGCCTGGTGGCGTATTTCACCGTGCGCGAAGGCTTCGATGCGCCACGCATTGAAACCTTGCGTGCCCATGTGCTGGAGCGTTTGCCGGAGTACATGGCGCCGGGCGCTTACGTGAAGCTCGACGCGTTGCCCCTGACCCCCAACGACAAGGTCGACCGCAAGGCCTTGCCGGCACCGGGGGCCGAGGCGGTGCTCAGTCGTCACTACGAGGCGCCCGAGGGCGAAGTCGAAATCAGGCTGTCGCAGATCTGGGCCGAGGTGCTGCAACTGGAGCAGGTCGGGCGCAACGACCACTTCTTCGAGCTCGGCGGGCATTCATTGCTGGCGGTCAGTCTGGTGGCGCGCATGCGTCAGGCCGGGCTGCACGTCGATGCCCGCACGCTGTTCAGCCAGCCGACCCTGGCCGCGCTGGCGGCTCAGACTTCGGCACGGGCAAAACAGGTGGAAGTCCCTCAAACCACCATCCCGGCGCTTAACCGCAAACGTCGGCTCTGAGGCGACATCGGCGTCGATTCGCGGTTCCCGCGGATCGACGCCATGACTGTCCGGTCACGGGTCTTGTCCCCGCTTCCCATGTCAGACACCCAAGCCCCGATGTTTTAGCTTTTCCGGGCTGCGCGTGGCCGCACGGATTCGCCGCTGCGCGCTCCTTTTTCCCGAATTTACAGCAGGTTACCCCCATGCAATTTCGCGAGCTGATGGCCGTTATTTCCACCCATGCGATCCGCCTTCAACAGGACGATGAAGACCTGGTCATTCTGGGCAACGACGACGCGCTGGACGACGCGTTGTGGGACAGCCTCGCCAAGCACAAGGCGCAATTGCTGGAACTGGTGGCGAGCCACGGCGGCGACTGGTCGAGCCCGGCCCTGCGCATCACCCCGGACATGCTGCCGCTGGTGGAACTGGATCAGCCGGCCATCGACCGCATCGTGGACACTGTGCCGGGCGGCGTGGCGAATGTGCAGGACATCTATCCGCTGGCGCCGTTGCAGGAGGGCATGCTGTATCTGCACCTGGCGGCCGGTGAAGGTGATCTGTATGTGCAACAGGCACAGTTCACCTTCGACAATCACGAGCGCCTCGACGCATTTGCCCAGGCGTTGCAATGGGTGATCGACCGTCACGACATTCTGCGTACCTCGTTTGTCTGGGAACGCCTGGACGAGCCGGTGCAAGTGGTATGGCGCCAGGCACCGCTGGTCTGCGAAGAGGTGCAGCTCGACACCTCCACGGATGTGTTCAGCCAGTTGCAGGCGCGTTACGACGCCCGCCACTTGCGCCTCGATCTGCAACAGGCGCCGTTGCTGCGGCTGGTCTATGCCCGGGATCCGGCGCAGGACCGGATCGTCGCGCTATTGCTGTTCCATCACATGATCATCGACCACGTGGCGCTGGACGTGGTGCGCCGGGAAATCCAGGCCTGGCTGCAAGGGCAAAGCGAACACGTCGCGCCGGCGGTGCCGTTTCGCAATCACCTGGCGCGGGCGCGCATGGCGCTCGATGAGCAGGCCCACGAAACGTTTTTCCGGGAGATGCTCGGTGACATCGACGAGCCGACGTTGCCGTGGGGCTTGCAGGATGTTCACGGCGGCGGACAGGACTTCGAAGACGCGCAACTGACGCTCAGCGACGCACTGAACCTGCGACTGCGCACGCAGGCGCGGCAACTCGGCGTGAGCGTGGCGAGCCTGATGCACCTGGCGCTGGCGCGGGTATTGGGCCAATTGTCCGGGCGCACCTCGGTGGTGTTCGGCACCGTGTTGCTGGGGCGGATGGAGGCGGGCGACGGCGGCGAGCAGGCGTTGGGCATGTTCATCAACACCTTGCCGCTGCGGGTCGATGTCGGTGCGCTAAGCGTTTACGACGGCGTGCTCGCCACGCACCGTCGGTTGAGCGCATTGCTCGCCCACGAACAGGCCTCGCTGGCACTGGCCCAGCGTTGCAGCGCGCTGAGCGCGCAGACCCCGTTGTTCAGCGCCATGCTCAACTATCGCCACAGTGCTGTCGGTGATGTTGCCGAGGTGATCGAACTGGCGCCCGGCGTCCAGGTCCTGAGTGGCAAGGAACCGACCAACTACCCGCTGACCCTGAGCGTCGATGACCTGGGCAGTGGTTTCCGGTTGTCCGCCATCGCCCCGACCGGCATTGGCGCCGAACGCGTCTGCGGCTACGTGCAAACCGCACTCGACGGCTTGCTCGATGCTCTGGAACAGTCGCCTGAGACGCTGATCCACCAGTTGCCGATTTTGCCGACGCATGAGCGGCAACAGTTGCTGGTGGACTTCAATGACAGCCGCGTCGATGTCGATCTGCAACAGACCGTTCACCGCCTGTTCGAGGCTCAAGTCGAGCGCACGCCGCAGGCCATCGCCTTGCAGGCCGATGCGCAGCAACTGACATACGTCGAACTCAATGCACGGGCCAATCGCCTGGCTCACCGATTGTGTGAACTGGGTGTCGGGCCGGATACGCCCGTAGCAATCTGCGTCGAGCGCGGGCCTGAACTGGTGGTCGGCCTGCTGGGCATTCTCAAGGCTGGCGGCGCTTATGTGCCGCTGGATCCGGCGTACCCGGTGGAGCGCCTGAATTACATGCTCAAGGACAGCGCCCCGATGGCGGTGCTGGTGCATGGCGCGACCCGGACGATGTTCGAGGCGGGTGGCGTGCCGTTGCTCGATTTCGATCAGGATCACTGGCAGGACTACCCCGAGCACAATCCTCAGGTGCCGGGCCTGAACGCTTCGAACCTGGCCTACGTGATCTACACCTCGGGCTCTACCGGCACGCCGAAAGGGGTGATGGTCGAGCACCGTGGCCTGGGCAATCTGCTTCATTGGAGTTCGCAGGTGTGCCCGCCCGTGGCGGACGGCGCCCTGTTGCAGAAAACGCCTTACAGTTTCGATGCCTCGGTCTGGGAGCTGTTCTGGCCTCTGACGGCAGGCCTGCGCCTGGTGCTGGCGCGCCCCGACGCACACTTCGAACCAGCGTATCTGACGCAAGTGGTGTGCGAGCAGTGCATCAGCGTGATTCAGTTTGTCCCGGCGCTGCTGCAACAGTTCCTCGAGGTGGAAGACGTCAGCCAGTGCACCAGCCTCACGGATGTTTTCTGTGGCGGCGGCGAGCTGACCCCGGCGTTGGCCCGTCAAGTGCGCGAGCGTCTGCCGCAGGTGCGTTTGCACAACGTCTACGGCCCGACCGAAGCCACGGTCGACAGCACGGTGTGGACGCTGGAGCCGTCGATGCCGGTGCCAGAAGCTCTGCTGCCAATCGGCCGGCCAGTCAGCAACACCCGTTTGTATATTCTCGATGAACAGTTGCAGCCGCTGCCGCTGGGCGTGGCCGGTGAGTTGTACATCGGCGGGGTGCAAGTGACGCGTGGATACCTGAATCTTGCATCGCTCACCGCCGAGCGTTTCCTCGAGGATCCGTTCAGCGATCAGCCGAACGCCCGGCTGTACCGTACCGGTGACCTGTGCCGCTATCGGGACGATGGCAACCTTGAATATCTCGGTCGCAATGACGATCAGGTAAAGATTCGCGGCTTGCGCATTGAACCGGGCGAAATCCAGGCGCGGCTGATTCAACTCGACACCGTGCTCGCCGCCGAAGTGCTGGTGCGCGAAGACGTGGCTGGCGAACCTCGGCTGGTGGCGTACTACACCGGCGAGCCGCTGGAGATCGGCGAACTGCGCAGCCATCTGCTGGAGCAATTGCCGGATTACATGGTGCCGACGGCGTTCGTCCATCTTGACGCCATGCCCCTGAGCCCCAACGGCAAACTCGACCGCAAGGCCTTGCCGGCGCCGGATCAAGGCAGCCAGTTGCTGCGCGGGTACGAGGCTCCGGTCGGCGATGTGGAATGTCGCATCGCCGAGATCTGGCAGACCTTGCTGAACGTCGAACAGGTCGGGCGGCATGACAATTTCTTCGAACTGGGCGGCCATTCCTTGCTGGCGGTGAAACTGGTCGAGCGCATGCGCCAGCAGGAATTGAGCTGCGATGTGCGGGTCCTGTTCGGCCGGCCTACCGTGGCGGAACTGGCGGCAACCCTGGGCGCGTCGTCCAGCGTTCAAGTGCCGGTCAATCGCATCAGCCCTGATTGCCAACGCATCACCCCAGACATGCTGCCTCTGGCCACGCTGGATCAGGCCGGTATCGACCGGGTGGTGAAAAGCGTTCCCGGCGGTGTCGCCAACGTGCAGGACATCTATGCGCTGGCGCCGTTGCAGGCGGGGATTCTGTATCACCACATGGCTGCGACTGCCGGCGATCCTTATGTGTTGCAGGCGCAGTTCGTGTTTGACGGGATCAAGTCGATCAAGGCGTTCGTCCGCGCCGTCAACGTGGTGATCGCACGCCACGACATCCTGCGTTCCAGCGTGGTCTGGGAAGGCCTCGAAGAGCCGGTGCAAGTGGTCTGGCGTGCGGCGCCATTGGCGCTTGAGCGGGTGGATGAGGAAACACTGGAAGGCGACGTGCTGCAACAGATGCAGGCGCGTTTCGACCCGCGTGAGTATCGTCTGAATCTGGGCCGCGCACCGATGATGCGTTTTGCCTACACCGAGGACCCACAGCAACAACGCTGGGTCGGCATCCTGCTGATGCACCACCTGATGCTCGATCACACCGCGCT
The DNA here is from genome assembly GCF_054071635.1 of Pseudomonas sp. SDO52101_S400. Taxonomy (NCBI): domain Bacteria; kingdom Pseudomonadati; phylum Pseudomonadota; class Gammaproteobacteria; order Pseudomonadales; family Pseudomonadaceae; genus Pseudomonas; species Pseudomonas sp. SDO52101_S400. Next base: position 98,896 of record NZ_JBSVWF010000001.1, read on the forward strand.
GGAAGTGCTGGTGAGCGAGATGAACAGCGTGCTGCATGGCCACGCCGCCGAACTGGCGACCCCGGTGCAGTACCGCAACTACGTCGCGCAGGCACGGCTTGGCGCGGATGTCGAGGCGCACGAAGGATTTTTCCGCGACATGCTCGGCGACATCGACGAGCCGACCCTGGCGTTCGGCGTGCAGGACGTGCACGGCGACGGTAGTGCTGTAGTCGACAGTCAACTCACGCTGGATACCGCGCTGGCCTTGCGTCTGCGCGAGCAGGCGCGCCGGCTCGGTATCAGCGTGGCGAGTCTGGCGCACCAGGCCTGGGCGCAGGTCCTGGCGCAGATTTCCGGCCGGGACGAGGTGGTGTTCGGCACGGTGTTGCTGGGCCGGATGCAGGGCGGCGAGGGCGCCGACCGGGCGTTGGGCCTGTTTATCAACACCTTGCCGCTGCGCGTCAGCGTGAATGCCACGGCGGTGCGCGAAAGCGTGCTCGCCACCCATGAACGGCTGGCGCAATTGCTCGCGCATGAGCAAGCGTCGCTGGCATTGGCCCAGCGTTGCAGCGGGGTTTGCGGCTCGCTGCCGCTGTTCGGCACGTTGCTCAACTATCGCCACAGTGCACCGCAGGCTGCGGGGCTGACCCTCGATGGCATTGAATTGCTCAGCTCCCGCGAGCGCAGCAACTATCCGCTGGTGGTCAGCGTCGATGACCTTGGCGAAGGCTTGCGTCTGAGTGTGCAAGCGGTGCCGGGCATCGACGGTGCGCGGGTCTGCGAGTACATCAATGTCGCCTTCGACAGTTTGGTGCAGGCGCTGGAGCAGACGCCGCAACTGAGTGTCGATCAGTTGTCGATTTTGCCGCTGGATGAACGTCGGCAATTGCTCGTCGATTTCAACGCCACTCAACGGGATTACCCGGCGGCGTTGACGGTTCATCGTCTGTTCGAACAGCAGGTGACGAAGCATCCGCAAGCCATGGCAGCGGTGCATGGCAACACCGCGTTGACCTATGAAGAACTGAATCAACGGGCCAACCGACTGGCCCATCACTTGATCGGCCTCGGCGTGCAACCGGACGACCGGGTTGCACTCTGTGTGCGTCGCGGCCCGCAGATGCTGGTCGGGCTGCTGGCGATTTTCAAGGCTGGCGCCGGTTATGTGCCGGTGGATCCGGCGCACCCGGCGGAGCGCATCGCCTACCTGTTGCAGGACAGCGATCCGGTGGCCGTGCTCGCACAGGCTTCCACCCGGGAGCTGCTGGGCATGATGCCGGTGATCGATCTGGACAGCGACGCCTGGCAACACCTGCCTGACACTAACCCAACCCTGCCGTACTTGACCCCGACGCACCTGGCGTACGTGATCTACACCTCGGGCTCCACCGGCCAGCCGAAAGGGGTGATGGTTGAACACGCGACCCTGGAAAACCTCGTGCACTGGCACGCCGAAGCCTTCGACCTGCACGCCGGCAGCCACACCGCCAGCGTTGCGGGGTTCGGTTTCGATGCGATGGCCTGGGAAGTCTGGCCAGCGCTGTGCGTCGGCGCGACCCTGCACTTGCCGCCGGAGTCGGTGAGCAATGAGCACCTGGACGAGTTGCTCGACTGGTGGCGAGCGCAGCCGTTGCAGGTGAGTTTCCTGCCGACGCCGGTGGCCGAATATGCGTTCAGCCGCGAGTTGCAACACCCGACTTTGCGTACCTTGCTGATCGGCGGCGACAAGCTGCGTCAGTTCAATCGGGAGCAGACCTTTGCGGTGATCAACAACTACGGCCCGACCGAGGCCACGGTGGTCGCGACGTCCGGCCCGGTTGAAGTGGGTCAATCGCTGCACATCGGCCGGCCGATTGCCAACGCCAAGGTTTACATTCTGGATGACCAGCAACGGCCAGTGCCGGTGGGCGTCACCGGTGAGTTGTACGTCGCCGGCGCCGGTGTGGCGCGGGGTTACCTGAACCGTCCTGAAATGACCACCGAACGCTTTCTCGCCGACCCGTTCAGCGACCAGCCACGGGCGCGGATGTACCGCACTGGCGACCTTGCGCGCTGGCTGGCGGACGGCAACATCGAGTACCTGGGCCGCAACGACGATCAGGTGAAACTGCGCGGTGTGCGGGTTGAACTGGGAGAAATCGAAGCCGCGCTGGTCAGTCACCAGGCGGTGCAGGACGCGGTGGCACTGGTACGCGACGGGCAATTGCTGGTGTGGTTTACCGAGCGAGCGCCGACCGACATCGAAGCTCTGCGCAATCATCTGCAAACGCTTCTGCCGCAAGCGCTGATCCCGGTGGCTTACGTGCGACTCGACGCCTTGCCGCTGACCGCCAACGGCAAACTCGACCGCAAGGCCTTGCCGGAGCCGGATCAAAGCGCGTGGCTCAGCCGCGAATACGAAGCTCCGCAAGGCCCGGTAGAAAACGCGCTGGCACAGGTCTGGGCCGACGTGTTGAAGCTGGAAAAGGTTGGACGTCACGACAACTTCTTCGAGCTGGGCGGCCACTCGTTGCTGGCAGTCACCCTGATCGAACGCCTGCGCCAGATCGGCCTCAACACTGACGTGCGCGTGCTGTTCAGCCAGCCGACTTTGGCCGCCTTGGCCGCAGCGGTAGGCAGTGGTCGCGAAATCGAAGTGCCGGCCAACCGCATTCCTGCTGATTGCACCCACATCACCCCGGACCTGCTGAGCCTGGCCGAACTGGATCAGCCGAGCATCGACCGCATCGTTGCCACGGTGCCCGGCGGCGCCGTGAACGTGCAGGACATTTATCCGCTGGCGCCGTTGCAGGAAGGCATCCTTTATCACCACTTGAGCGCGGAGCACGGCGACCCGTACCTGCTGCAATCGCGGCTGGCCTTCGACAGTGTCGAGCGTCTGCGCACCTTCACCGACACCTTGCAGCAGGTCATCGCACGGCACGACATCCTGCGCACCAGCGTTGTCCACGAAGGCCTGGCGAACCCTCATCAAGTGGTGTGGCGCCACGCCGAGCTGGCCGTGCAGCACGTAACGCTGGATCCGGCGCAGGGTGACATCCTCGAGCAGTTGCACGAGCGTTTCGACGCCCGTCACTACCGCCTCGACATCAGCCAGGCGCCCCTGCTGCGCATGGTCTATGCCGAAGACCCGAAACAGCAGCGCGTGGTGGCGATCCTGCTGTCCCATCACCTGATCCTCGATCACACCGCGCTGGAGGTGATCGTCGATGAAATGCGCGGTGTGATGTTCGGTGAGATCGACCACCTTTCGGCGCCGATCCCTTATCGCAACTATGTCGCCCAGGCACGCCTGGGGCTCAGCGAGCAGGAACACGAAGCTTTTTTCCGCGAGATGCTCGGCGACATTGACGAACCAACGCTACCGCTGGGTCTGCGGGATGTGCAGGGCGACGGTCACGGCGTCGAGGAAGCGCTGCAACCGGTGGCTGCCGAACTCAACGGACGTCTGCGTGAACAGGCGCGGCAACTGGGCGTGAGCGCGGCCAGCCTGATGCACCTGGCCTGGGCGCAAGTGCTGGGCGTGCTGTCGAACCGCCGCGATGTGGTGTTCGGCACGGTGATGATGGGTCGGATGCAAGGTGGCGATGGCGCCGACCGGGCGCTGGGGGTATTCATCAACACCTTGCCGCTGCGCATCGATGTCGGTGCTGGTGCGCGGGACGGCGTCAAGGCAACCCATGCGCGACTGACCACATTGCTGGGGCATGAACACGCCTCGCTGGCGCTGGCCCAGCGTTGCAGTGGTGTCGCGGCGTCGTCGCCGTTGTTCAGTGCCTTGTTCAACTACCGTCACAGTGCACCTGCACAGCCGTCGCAGAACGGCCAGGGTATCTGGGAGGGCGTGCAAAAACTCGGGGGTGAAGAGCGCACCAACTACCCGTTGACCCTGAGCGTGGACGATCTGGGTGAAGGCTTTGCCTTGTCGGTTCTGGCGGTTAGCCAGATCGGCGCGCAACGGATTTGCAGCTATATGCACACGGCGCTGGAGCACCTGGTGCAGGCGCTGGAACAGACGCCGCAAAAGCCGCTGAACCGTTTGCCGATCCTTTCGACGGCGGAACTGGAACGTCTGGTCGAGGGTTTCAATCCTCCGGTCACGGCCTATCCCCGTGGCGCAACGATTCACGCAATGATCGAGGTTCAGGCCGAGCGCAATCCGCAGGCCCTCGCCGTGATTCAAGGTGCGCAACAGCTGACCTACGGTCAGCTCAATCAACGCGCCAACCGACTGGCCCATCACTTGATCGGCCTTGGCGTGCAACCGGACGACCGCGTCGCGCTCTGCGTGCGTCGCGGCCCGCAGATGCTGGTCGGGCTGCTGGCGATTCTCAAGGCCGGCGCCGGTTATGTGCCGGTGGATCCGGCGCACCCGGCGGAGCGCATCGCCTACCTGTTGCAGGACAGCGATCCGGTGGCCGTGCTCGCACAGGCTTCCACCCGGGAGCTGCTGGGCATGATGCCGGTGATCGATCTGGACAGCGACGCCTGGCAACACCTGCCTGACACTAACCCAACCCTGCCGTACTTGACCCCGACGCACCTGGCGTACGTGATCTACACCTCGGGCTCCACCGGCCAGCCGAAAGGGGTGATGGTCGAACACGCGACCCTGGAAAACCTCGTGCATTGGCACGCCGAAGCCTTCGACCTGCACGCCGGCAGCCATACCGCCAGCGTTGCGGGGTTCGGTTTCGATGCGATGGCCTGGGAAGTCTGGCCGGCGCTGTGCGTCGGCGCGACCCTGCACCTGCCGCCGGAATCGGTGAGCAATGAGCACCTGGACGAGTTGCTCGACTGGTGGCGAGCGCAGCCGTTGCAGGTGAGTTTCCTGCCAACGCCGGTGGCCGAATACGCCTTCAGCCGCGAGCTGCAACACCCGACCCTGCGCACCTTGCTGATCGGTGGCGACAAGCTGCGCCAGTTCAATCGTGAGCAAACCTTCGCGGTGATCAACAACTACGGTCCGACCGAGGCCACGGTGGTCGCCACGTCCGGCCCGGTGGACATCGGGCAACCACTGCACATCGGTCGTCCGATGGCCAACGCCCGCATCTATCTGCTCGATGACCAGCAACGTCCGGTGCCGGTGGGTGTGACGGGCGAGTTGTACGTCGCCGGCGCTGGCGTGGCGCGGGGTTATCTGAAACGTCCCGACCTGACCGCCGAACGCTTTCTCACCGACCCGTTCAGCGATCAGCCGCAGGCGCGGATGTATCGCACCGGCGACCTCGCGCGCTGGCTGGCGGACGGCAATATCGAATACCTGGGCCGCAACGACGATCAGGTGAAACTGCGCGGTGTGCGGGTCGAGCTGGGAGAAATCGAAGCGGCGCTGGCCAGTCATCCGGCGGTGCAGGACGCGGTGGCGCTGGTACGCGACGGGCAGTTGCTGGTGTGGTTCACCGAGCGTGCGCCGACTGCTATCGAAGCCTTGCGCAATCATCTGCAAGGGCTTCTGCCGCAAGCCTTGATCCCGGCGGCTTACGTGCGACTCGACGCCTTGCCGCTCACCGCCAACGGCAAACTCGACCGCAAGGCCTTGCCGGAACCGGATCAGAACGCCTGGCTCAGCCGCGAATATGAAGCCCCGCAAGGTGCGGTAGAAACTGCGTTGGCGCAGATCTGGGCCGATGTCCTGAAACTGGAAAAAGTCGGTCGTCACGACAACTTCTTCGAACTGGGCGGTCATTCGCTGCTGGCCGTGAGCCTGATCGAACGCCTGCGCCAGATCGGCCTGAACACCGACGTGCGCGTGCTGTTCAGTCAGCCGACCCTGGCCGCACTGGCGGCTGCGGTGGGCAGTGGTCGCGAAATCGAAGTGCCGGCCAACCGCATTCCAACTGATTGCAGCCACATCACCCCGGACTTGCTGAGCCTGGCCGAACTGGATCAGCCGAGCATCGATCGGATCATTGCCACGGTGCCGGGCGGCGCCGCCAACGTGCAGGACATTTATCCGCTGGCGCCGTTGCAGGAAGGCATCCTTTATCACCACTTGAGCGCGGAGCACGGCGACCCGTACCTGCTGCAATCGCGGCTGGCCTTCGACAGCGTCGAACGGGTCGAGAGCTTCGCGGTGGCGCTGCGTCAGGTCATGGCACGCCACGACATCCTGCGCACGGCGGTGATCTGGCAGGAACTGGCCGAACCGATGCAAGTCGTCTGGCGTCATGTCGAGTTGCCGGTGCAGGAAATCGTGCTCGACCCGGCGGATGGCGACGTCCTTGAGCAGCTGCACGGACGTTTCGATGCCCGTCACTACCGCCTCGACATCAGCCAGGCACCGTTGCTGCGTCTGGTGTATGCCCGTGATCCGGCTCACGACCGGGTGGTCGCGATGTTGCTGTTCCACCATGTCGTGATGGACCACACCGCGCTGGACGTGGTGCAGCACGAAATGCTCGCCTGCCTGCAAGGACGCCAAGCCTCGCTGGGGGCGGCCGTGCCTTATCGTAATTACGTGGCGCAGGCGCGGCTGGGTGTCAGCGAGCAGGAGCACGAAGCGTTCTTCCGCGACATGCTCGGCGATATCGACGAGCCGACCCTGCCGTTCGGCTTGCAGGATGTACAAGGTGACGGTGGCGACATCGAGGAAACGCAACAGGCCCTGACCGCCGCCATCGGTCAGCGTCTGCGCAGCCTGGCCCGACAACTGGGTATCAGCGTGGCCAGCCTGTTCCACCTCGCGTGGGCGCAGGTACTGGCGGCGACGTCCGGGCAGGAACAGGTGGTGTTCGGCACGGTGCTGATGGGCCGGATGCAGGGCGGCGAAGGGGCTGACCGGGCGTTGGGGATGTTCATCAACACCTTGCCGCTGCGGGTCGATCTCGGTGAAACCTCGGTGCGCGAAGGGGCTCGGGCGACTCATTCGCGACTCAGCGCATTGCTCGGCCATGAGCACGCGTCATTGGCGCTGGCCCAGCGTTGCAGCGGTGTGGCCGCACCGTCGCCGCTGTTCAGTTCGATGCTCAACTACCGGCACAGCGCCGACGAGGCGCAACAGCAAAACGTGCGTCAGGCCTGGCAAGGCATCGAGACCCTGAGCAGCGAAGAGCGCACCAACTATCCGCTGAGCCTGGGTGTCGATGATCTGGGCAACGGGTTCGTGCTCACCGCCATGACCCCCGCGAGCATCGGTTCGCGGCGGATCTGCGATTACATGCAGACCGCGCTGGAAAAACTGGCGGACGCCCTGGAACAGTCGCCGGATCAGCCGCTGAATCGCTTGCCGATCCTTGAAGGCGCAGAACGTCAGCAGGTGCTGTACGACCTTAACGTCACCGGCACCGCAGACGATCTGGACCAAACCGTTCACGCACTCTTCGAAGCGCAAGTCCAACGCACACCGCAAGCCATCGCATTGCAAGCCGGTGAACAGCGGCTGACCTACGCCGAACTCAACGCACAGGCCAATCGTCTGGCTCATCACCTGCGTGAACTGGGCGTGGGGCCGGATTCGCGGGTGGCGATCTGTGTCGAGCGGGGGCTGGAACTGATGGTCGGTCTGCTCGGTATTCTCAAGGCGGGCGGTGCCTATGTGCCGCTGGACCCGGCGTATCCGGCGGAACGTCTGGATTACATGCTCAAGGACAGCGCCCCGGTGGTGGTGCTGGTACATGGGGCGACTCGCGCATTGCTCGACGGAAGCACTGCCTTGGTGATCGATCTGGATCAGGATCACTGGCAATTCAACCCGGACTACAACCCGCAAGTGCCGGGCCTCAATGCCGCAAACCTCGCCTACGTGATCTACACCTCCGGTTCGACCGGTGCGCCGAAAGGCGTGATGGTCGAGCACCGTGGCGTGGGCAACCTGTTGCACTGGAGTTCGCAGCTGTGTCCCGTCGTGACGGACAGTGCCCTGTTGCAGAAAACCCCGTTCAGTTTCGATGCCTCGGTCTGGGAGCTGTTCTGGCCGTTGAGCGCCGGTCTGCGGCTGGTGCTGGCGCGCCCTGACGGACACCGCGAGCCGGCGTATCTGGCGCAGGTGATTCGAGAGCAGCGGATCAGCGTGATCCAGTTTGTGCCGGTGCTGTTGCAACAGTTCCTTGAACAGGACGAGGTCAGCCAGTGCAGCAGTCTCACCGATGTGTTCTGTGGCGGTGGTGACCTGACCCCGGCGCTGGCTCGCCGAGTGCGCGAGCGTCTTCCGCAAGTGCGTTTGCACAACGTCTACGGCCCGACTGAAGCGACGGTCGACAGCACGGTGTGGACCCTGGAACCGTCGATGTCGGTGCCGGACAGCGCGTTGCCGATCGGACGGCCGATCAACAACACCCGCCTGTACGTACTCGACGCCGCCGAGCGGCCAGTGCCGATGGGCGTCATCGGTCAGCTGTTCATTGGCGGTGCCGGGGTTGCGCGGGGTTATCTGGGGTTGCCGCAGTTGATGGCTGAACGGTTTATCCCGAGCCCGTTCGTGGCGGGCGACCGGTTGTACGCCACGGGCGACCTGGTGCGCTACCGCGCCGATGGCCAGCTCGAATTCATCGGGCGCAACGACTTCCAGGTAAAACTGCGTGGCCTGCGCCTTGAGCCGGGTGAAATCGAAGCGCAGCTGCTCAGCCATCCAGCCCTGCGTGAAGCCGTGGTGCTGGTGCGTGAAGAACGTCTGGTGGCGTACTTCACCTGGCACGCCGAGGCCGGGCAACCGGGGATCGAGGCGTTGCGCGAACACTTGCTCGCACGCCTGGCCGATTACATGGTGCCGTCGGCATTCGTAGCGCTCGATGGCCTGCCACTGAGCCCCAACGGCAAGGTGGATCGCAAGGCGTTGCCGGCCCCCGGTGCCGAATCGGTGCTGGTGCGTGAATACGAGCCTCCCGTCGGCGAGACCGAAATCGCCCTGGCCCGGTTGTGGGCCGAGGTGCTGAAAGTCGCGCGAGTCGGGCGTCACGATCACTTCTTTGAACTGGGCGGGCACTCCCTGCTGGCAGTGAGCTTGATCGAGCGCATGCGCCAGATCGGCCTGAGTACAGATGTGCGGGTGCTGTTCAGTCAGCCGACCCTGGCCGCACTGGCTGCGGCCGTGGGCAGCGGTCGCGAAATCGAAGTGCCGGTCAACCGCATCGCGGCCGATTGCACCCGCATCACCCCGGACATGCTGACGCTGGTCACGCTCGATCAGGCCGCCATCGAGCGCGTGGTGTCCAGCGTGCCGGGCGGCGCCGCCAACGTGCAGGATATCTACCCGCTGGCACCGTTGCAGGAAGGCATTCTTTACCACCACTTGAGTGCGGGAGAGGGTGATCCCTACCTGCTGCAATCGCGGCTGGCGTTCGACAGCCTTGAACGTCTGCAGCGTTTCAGCGCGGCGTTGCAACACGTCATCGACCGCCATGACGTGCTGCGTACGGGCGTGGTGTGGGAAGGCTTGAGCGTGCCGGTGCAGGTTGTGTGGCGTCAGGCTGAACTCGTGGTGCAGGAGGTCATGCTCGAACCTGCGGCTGGCGACATTCTTGAGCAGTTGCATGCCCGGTTCGATGCCCGACATTACCGCCTCGATATCGCCCAGGCGCCGTTGCTGCGCCTGGTGTATGCCCGGGATCCGGCCCATGACCGGGTGGTGGCGATGCTGCTGTTCCATCACATCGTGCTCGACCACGCCGCGCTGGAAGTGGTGCGCCATGAAATGCAGGCGTACTTGCGCGGGGCTGACGAGCCGTTGCCTGCAGCAGTGCCGTACCGCAATTACGTGGCGCAGGCGCGGCTGGGCGTTTCGGAGTCGGAACATGAAGCTTTCTTCCGCGACATGCTCGGCGACATCGACGAGCCGACCCTGCCGTTCAGCCTGCGCGATGTGCGCGGCGACGGACGCGGTATCGAGGAAGTGCAGCAGGTACTCGACAACGGCCTGAACCTGCGTCTGCGCAGTCAGGCGCGGCAGATGGGTATCAGCGTGGCCAGCCTGTTCCACCTTGCCTGGGCCCAGGTACTGGCGGCCACTTCCGGGCAAGACAACGTGGTGTTCGGCACCGTGCTGATGGGCCGGATGCAGGGGGGCCAGGGCGCCGACCGCGCGCTGGGCATGTTCATCAACACCTTGCCGTTGCGGGTCGATCTGGGGGAGATCCCGGTGCGTGAAGCGGTCAAGGCGACGCATCAGCGCCTCACCGCGTTGCTGGGGCATGAGCACGCTTCGCTGGCATTGGCCCAGCGTTGCAGCGGGATCGCGGCACCGTCGCCGCTGTTCAGCGCGATGCTCAACTATCGACACAGCCACGGTTCAGTGCATTCGGACAGCGTGATCCAGGCCTGGCAGGGCATCGAGACCCTCAGCAGTGAAGAGCGCACCAACTACCCGCTGAGCCTGAACGTCGATGACCTGGGCAACGGCTTCTCGCTGATTGCCATGGTGCCGACGGACATTGGCGCGCAGCGGATTTGCGGCTACATGCAAACGGCGTTGATGGCGTTGGTGGATGCGCTGGAGCAGGCACCGACGCAGGCGATGAATCGCTTGCCGATTCTTGAGGGGGCAGAGCGGCAGCGGCTGTTGTTCGACTTGAATGCTACGGACGTCGGCTACGACCTTCAGCAGAGCATCCATGGTTTGTTCGAGGCGCAGGTCGCGCGGTCGCCGCAGGCTGTGGCGGTACTTTCCGGCGAACAGCGGCTGAGCTATGCCGAGCTGAACGCTCGGGCCAACCGTTTGGCCCATCACCTGCGCGGACTGGGCGTTGGCCCGGATGCGCGAGTGGCGATCTGCGTCGAGCGCGGGCTGGAGATGGTGGTCGGGCTGCTGGCCATTCTGAAGGCTGGCGGCGGTTATGTGCCGCTGGACCCGGCGTATCCGCTGGAGCGTCTGGCCTACATGCTGGAGGACAGCGCGCCGTCGGCAGTGTTGGTGCAGGGTTCGACTCGTGGGTTGTTGGGTGAAGTCGCGGTGCCGGTGGTCGATCTTGATCACCAGAATTGGCAATCACTGTCGTCCGATAACCCTTCGGTCGATGGATTGACCCCGCAGCACACGGCCTACGTGATCTACACCTCCGGCTCGACCGGCCAACCGAAAGGCGTGATCAACGAGCATTTCGGGGTGGTCAACCGCTTGCTGTGGATGCAGGACGCTTATCGTCTGACGGCTGAGGACGTGGTGCTACAGAAAACCCCGTTCAGCTTCGACGTTTCGGTCTGGGAGTTTTTCTGGCCACTGATGACTGGCGCCCGATTGGTTATGGCGCGCCCTGGCGGACACAAGGATCCGCTGTACCTGAGCGAAGTGATCGAGCGCGAACGCATCACCACGCTGCACTTCGTGCCGTCGATGCTCGACGTGTTCCTCGCCCATGGTGACACCGCCCGTTGCAACGGTTTGAGTCAGGTGATGTGCAGCGGTGAAGCATTGCCGGGCAGTCTGGTGCGGCGCTTCAAGCAGCAGTTGCCGGGTAGCGGATTGCACAATTTGTACGGCCCGACCGAAGCGGCAGTGGACGTTACGGCCTGGGATTGCGCCGGGCCGCTGGAGCAAACGCCGGACAACACACCCATCGGCAAACCGATCGCCAACACCCGGATGTACATCCTTGATGCCCAGCAACAACCGGTACCGCAAGGCGTGGTCGGCGAGCTGTACATCGGTGGTGTGCAAGTGGCGCGCGGTTATCTGAACCGTCCTGAACTCAGCGCCGAACGTTTCCTTCAGGATCCGTTCCAGCCAAACGGCCGCATGTACCGCACCGGCGACGTCGCCCGCTATCTCGCGGACGGCAACATCGAATACCTGAGCCGCAACGACGATCAGGTGAAGATCCGTGGCCTGCGCATCGAACTGGGTGAAATCCAGTCACGCCTGACCGACATCGGAGGCGTGCAGGAGGCGGCGGTGCTGGCTCGCGAAGATGTGCCGGGAGACAAGCGTCTGGTTGCCTACTACACCGGCGCGCGTCTGGAAATCGATGTGCTGCGCGGTCATCTGCTGGAGCACCTGCCGGATTACATGGTGCCTGCGGTATTCGTGCACCTCGATGCATTGCCGCTGAGCCCGAACGGCAAACTCGACCGCAAGGCCTTGCCGGCACCGGATCAAGCCTCGGTCATCACCCGCGAATACGAAGCACCAGTCGGCGAAGTGGAAATTCTCCTCGCCGGACTCTGGGCCGAACTGCTCAACGTGGAACGGGTAGGGCGCCACGACAACTTTTTTGAACTGGGCGGGCACTCATTGCTGGCGGTCAGTCTGATCGGCCGGTTACGTCAGGAAGGCATGGAAGCCGAGGTCAGGGCGTTGTTCGAACAACCCACCCTGGCCGGTTACGCCGCAATTACGGAAAGAATGGAGATCGTCCTGTGAACGTGATCGAACTGTTGGCAACACTCAAAGCAAAAGACATCCAGTTGGCGGTCACCGACGACCAGTTGCGCGTACAGGGCAACAAACAGGCGCTGAGCGATCCGGCGGTGCTGGCGCTGTTGCGCGAGCACAAACCGGCGCTGATCGAGCTGATCAAGGCCGGGCAATATTCAGCCACCAAGAGCGGTCAGGTCGACGTGCCGGCCAATGGCATTGCCCCCGGAACCACGCGAATTACCCCGGCGATGCTGACCTTGGCCGAACTCGATCAGGCGACCATCGATCGTCTGGTCGCCGACGTGCCGGGCGGTGCTGCCAATGTGCAGGACATCTACCCGTTGGCACCGTTGCAGGAAGGCATTCTTTATCACCATGTCAGCGCCACGCAGGGCGACCCCTACGTGATGCAGGCGCATTTCGCCTTTGCCGATCGCGGACGCTTGAACGCTTTTGTCCAGGCTTTGCAGGCTGTGATCGATCGCCACGACATCCTCCGTACGGCGGTGGTCTGGGATGGGCTGGATACGCCGCAGCAAATGGTCTGGCGTGAGGCCCAACTGCCGGTGGAAGAGGTCGTGCCAACCGAAGGCGATGCGCTGGCGTATTTGCATGAACGTTTCGATGCCCGGGAATTTCGCATGGACGTGGGCCGGGCGCCGATGATGCGTCTGGCCCATGCCTGGGATGAAGCCGGGCAACGAGTCGTCGCTACACTGCTGTTTCATCACATGGCACTGGATCACTCGGCACTCGACGTGGTGCGCCATGAGATGCGCGCGTTCCTTACGGGGCAGGGCAATCTGCTGGGGCGGCCGGTCGCGTTTCGTGATTACGTGGCGCAGGCGCGGCTGGGTGTCAGCGAGCGCGAACACGAGACGTTCTTCCGCGACATGCTCGGTGATATCGACGAGCCGACCTTGCCGTTCGGTTTGCAGGATGTGCAGGGCGACGGGCACGGCATCACCGAACTGAGCGTGCCGGTCGAACCCATATTGAGCCAACGCCTGCGGGGGCAGGCGCGGCAGCTTGGGGTGAGCGCGGCCAGTCTGTTCCACCTGGCCTGGGCGCAGGTGCTGGCCACGCTCGCCGGCAAGCAACGTGTGGTGTTCGGCACGGTGTTGATGGGACGTCTGCAAGGCGCCGAAGCCACCGACCGGGCGCTGGGCATCTTCATCAACACCTTGCCGGTGCGAGTCGATGTCGACACCCAGAGCGTGCGCAGCGCCGTGCAGGCGATCCACGCACGCCTGACCACCTTGATGCGCCATGAACACGCGCCGCTGGCGCTGGCCCAGCGCTGCAGCAGCGTGGCTGCACCGACGCCGCTGTTCAGCGCCTTGCTCAATTACCGCCACAGCCATGGCGCCGGATCGGCCAGCGCACAAACCCTGTCGGCGTGGGAAGGCATCACCACCCTGCATTCGGAAGAGCGCACCAATTATCCCCTGACCCTGAGTATCGATGACCTGGGCGACGCCTTCAGCCTGACCTTGCTCGCCACCACTGAGGTCGATCCGCAACGGGTGTGCGACTACATGCTCGGTGCCCTGAACGGTCTGGTGTCTGCGCTGGAACAGGCGCCGGATTCGCCGATCAGCCAGGTTCCGATTCTGCCCGACGCGGAGCGTGAGCAGATCCTGCGCGGCTTCAACGCCACCCGGGCCGACTATCCGCAAGCGCTGACCATTCATCAGCGTTTCGAGGCGCAAGTCATCGAGCGGCCGGAAGCGGTGGCGGCGGTGTTCCTCGGTGAACAAGTGACCTATGCCGAGCTGAACCTGCACGCCAATGCCCTGGCCCATCATCTGATCAGCCTGGGCGTTCGCCCCGATGATCGCGTGGCCATCGTTGCCCGCCGAGGGCTGGATACGCTGGCCGGGCTGCTGGCGATTCTCAAGGCCGGGGCCGGCTACGTACCGGTCGACCCGGTGCATCCGACCGAACGCCTGAGCTACCTGCTCAGCGACAGCGCCCCGGTTGTGGTGCTGACCCAGAGCGATCTACGCGATCGCCTGCCGACGCTGGACGTCCCGGTGATCGATCTCGACCGCCGTACCTGGCCACTGAGTCTGGCCCTTGACCCGCAAGTACCAGGTCTGACCTGCGAGCATCTCGCCTACGTGATCTACACCTCGGGCTCGACCGGTCTGCCCAAGGGCGTGATGGTCGAACACCGCACCCTGTCCAACCTCGTCGACTGGCACTGTGGTGCGTTCGATCTGTGCGCCGGTCGCCACACGTCAAGCCTTGCCGGGTTCGGCTTCGACGCCATGGCCTGGGAAGTCTGGCCGGCCCTGTGTGCCGGCGCGACCTTGCACCTGGCCCCGGCCCGTGACGGCAACGAAGACATCGACGCCTTGCTCGACTGGTGGCGCGCGCAACCGCTGGATGTGAGCTTCTTGCCAACGCCGGTGGCCGAATACGCCTTTGGCCAGAACCTCGAACACCCGACCTTGCGCACGCTGCTGATCGGTGGCGATCGCTTGCGGCAGTTCAGCCGTCACCAGCATTTTGATGTGATCAACAACTACGGTCCGACCGAAGCCACAGTGGTGGCGACCTCGGGCAAGATCGACGCAGGACAGACGCTGCACATCGGTCGGCCAGTGAGCAATGCCACGATCTATCTGCTGGATGAGCAGCAACGTCCTGTGCCCATCGGGGTGGCGGGGGAGTTGTATGTCGGTGGCGCCGGGGTTGCCCGGGGTTATCTGAATCGTCCGGAGCTGACGGCCGAACGCTTTCTCGACGATCCGTTCAACAGTGGGCGCATGTACCGCACCGGTGACCTGGCGCGCTGGCAGGACGACGGCACCCTCGAATACCTGGGACGCAACGACGATCAGGTGAAAATCCGGGGTGTGCGCATCGAGCTGGGCGAGATTGAAACCCGTCTCAACCAGCTCCCCGGTATCCAGGAAGCGGTATTGCTGGCCCGTGAAGACGAACCCGGCCAGCCGCGCCTCGTCGCCTATTACACCGAGCAGGCTCAGGTCGAACCGCAACCGGTGGCTGAGCTGCGCGCCTGTCTGCTGGCGCAGTTGCCCGAGTACATGGTGCCAGCGGCCTTCGTGCGGCTGGACGCGTTGCCACTGACCGCCAACGGCAAGGTCGACCGCAAGGCCTTGCCGGCACCGGATCGCGCGGCGTTGTTCACCCGCGAGTACGAAGCACCGCAAGGCGAACTGGAAACCGCGTTGGCGCGGATCTGGGGGGAGGTGCTGCAAGTCGAGCGGGTCGGGCGACATGACCACTTTTTCGAACTGGGTGGCCACTCGCTGCTGGCGATGCGCATGGTGTCTCAGGTTCGCCAACGCCTGGGGGTCGAGTTGGTCCTGAGCGAGCTGTTTGCCAATGCCGAGCTGTCAGCGGTCGCAGAAGTGCTGGCCCAGGCCGGACGCAGCTCGCAACCGGCGATTGTCCCAGTGCCTCGTGACGGCGCGCTGCCGCTGTCGTTTGCCCAGCAACGGCTGTGGTTTCTGGCGCGGATGGAGGGGGTCAACACGGCCTACAACATCCCGCTGGGTCTGCGCCTGCGCGGTCATCTCGATGAGGCGGCGTTGCAACGGGCGTTGGCACGGATCATTGATCGTCACGAAACCCTGCGCAGTCGTTTTGTCCCGCGCGACGATGACGTGCAGGTGATGATTGCCCCGGTCGACAGCGACGCGTTGCTGCGGGTCGAAGATCTGCGTCAGCAGCCACGCGCCGCCGAAGCCTTGCAGGCTTTGCTCCGTGAACAGGCCTCAACCCCATTCGATTTGCAGCACGATCCGTTGATTCGCGGGCGTTTGGTCTGGCTGGCCGACGATCACCATGTGCTGCTGTTGACCTTGCACCACATCATCTCCGACGGCTGGTCGATGGGCGTGCTGACCCGTGAATTGATGGCGCTGTATCAGGCGTTCAGCCAGGGTGAGGCCGACCCGCTGCCGCCACTGGCGCTGCAATACGCTGACTACGCGATCTGGCAGCGCCGCTGGTTGAGTGGTGAAGTGCTGCAACGTCAGAGCGATTACTGGCAGCAAAATCTGGCCGGGGCCCCGAGCTTGCTGGTGCTGCCGACCGACCGCCCGCGTCCGGCGCAACAGGATTACACCGGCAGCAGCGTCGAGTTCCGGCTCGACGAATCGCTGAGCGCCGGGCTCAAGGCGCTGAGCCAGCGGCACGGCGTGACGATGTACATGACGATGGTGAGCGCCTGGGCGCTGCTGCTCAGCCGCTTGTCCGGCCAGTCGGACGTGGTGATCGGCTCGCCGATTGCCAACCGTGGCCGGGCGGAAATCGAAGGGCTGATCGGGTTGTTCATCAATACCCTGGCCCTGCGCATCGACACATCCGGCGGGCTCAGCGTCGAAGCGCTGCTGGGTCGGGTCAAAATGCTTACATTGCAGGCTCAGGCTCATCAGGATTTGCCGTTCGAGCAAGTGGTGGAAGTCACCCGGCCGGCGCGCAGCCTGTCACACAGTCCGTTGTTCCAGACCACGTTGAGCTGGGAAAACAGCGTTGGGCCGGCGCTGGAACTGGGTGAGCTGGCACTGGAAAGCGTGGCCGGTCCGACCCGTTTCGCCAAGTTCGACCTGTCACTGACCCTCGGCGAAACCCGCGAGGGAATTCGCGGAGCGCTGGAGTACGCCACGGCGTTGTTCGATGAGTCGACGATCCAGCGTTATGCCGGTTACTTCGAGCAACTGCTGCACGCGATGGTTGCCAACGATCAGGCGTCTCTGGAACAGCTCGAGATGGTTCAGGCCCACGAGCGTGAACAGTTGCTGGTTGCGTTCAACGACACGCACGCGGATTTTGTGTCGGGGCTGACCATTGCGCAGCGATTCGAAGCACAAGTGATCGAACGGCCCGAGGCGGTTGCGGCAATTTGTCAGGGACAGGTGTTGACCTTTGCCGAGCTGAACCGACAGGCCAATACGTTGGCTCATCACCTGATCGGGCTGGGCGTTCGCCCTGACGATCGCGTGGCCATCGTCGCCCGGCGCGGGCTCGACACACTGGTCGGGCTGATGGCCATTCTCAAGGCCGGGGCCGGTTATGTGCCGGTGGATCCGGCGCACCCGGCGGAGCGTTTGCACTATCTGCTGAGCGACAGTGCGCCCGTAGCGGTGCTGTGCCTGAGTGATTTGCGTGAACGCTTGCCGGCGCTCGATGTGCCGGTGATCGATCTTGATTTGCGTACCTGGCCGGACACCGAAACCGGCAATCCACAAGTGCCAGGTCTGACCTGCGAACACCTGGCCTACGTCATCTACACCTCGGGCTCCACCGGTTTGCCCAAGGGTGTGATGGTCGAACACCACACCTTGAGCAACCTCGTCGACTGGCATTGCAAGGCGTTCGATCTGTGCGCCGGGCGCCACACCTCGAGCCTCGCCGGATTCGGCTTCGACGCCATGGCCTGGGAGGTCTGGCCGGCCCTGTGCGCCGGCGCGACCCTGCACCTGGCGCCGGTCCGCGATGGCAGCGAAGACGTGGACGCGCTGCTCGACTGGTGGCGTGCGCAGCCGCTGGACGTGAGCTTCCTGCCGACACCGGTGGCCGAATACGCCTTCAGCCAGAATCTCGAACACCCGACCCTGCGAACACTGCTGATCGGCGGCGACCGTCTGCGTCAGTTCAACCGTCAGCAGTCGTTCGATGTGGTCAACAACTACGGCCCGACCGAGGCGACGGTGGTTGCCACCTCGGGCATTGTCGAGGCAGGGCAGGCGCTGCACATCGGCAAACCGATCGCCAACGCGACGGTGTACCTGCTCGACGGACAGCAGCGCCCGGTGCCGATTGGCGTGGCCGGGGAACTGTATGTGGGTGGCGCCGGTGTGGCCCGGGGTTACCTGAATCGTGCGGATCTGACTGAAGAGCGCTTCCTGCGCGACCCGTTCAACCACGGCCGGATGTACCGCACGGGTGACCTGGCGCGCTGGCGCGCCGACGGTTCCATCGAGTACCTGGGGCGCAACGACGATCAGGTGAAAATCCGTGGCGTGCGCGTCGAGTTGGGGGAAATCGAAACCCGCTTGAACCAGTTGCCCGGCATCCAGGAAGCGGTGCTGGTAGCCCGTGAAGACGAACCCGGGCAGGTGCGACTGGTAGCGTATTTCACTGAACAGACGCAGGGCGAAGCGCTGGCTGTGTCCGACCTGAGGGCGCATCTGCTTAGTCAACTGCCGGAATACATGGTGCCGGTGGCCTTCGTCAGGCTCGACGCGCTGCCGCTGACCGCCAACGGCAAGGTCGACCGCAAGGCCTTGCCAGCGCCGGATCGCAGCGCCTTGTTCACCCGCGACTATCAAGCACCACAAGGTGAACTGGAAACCACCCTGGCGCAGATCTGGGCCGAAGTGCTGCAGGTCGAACAGGTTGGACGTCATGATCACTTTTTTGAGCTGGGCGGCCACTCGCTGCTGGCCATGCGCATGCTGTCTCAGGTGCGCCAGCGGTTGGGGGTGGAACTGACGCTCGCCGAGCTGTTCGCCAATGCCGAACTGGCAGCGGTCGCCGAGGTGCTGGCCCAGGCCGGGCGCTGTACGCAACCGGCGATCATGCCGGTGCCGCGTGATGGCGCGCTGCCGTTGTCGTTCGCCCAGCAACGGTTGTGGTTCATGGCGCAGCTGGAAGGTGCGAACACCGCCTACAACATTCCCCTCGGCCTGCGCCTGCGCGGTCGCCTCGACGAAGCGGCCCTGCAACGGGCATTGGCGCGGATCGTCGAGCGTCACGAAACCCTGCGCAGCCGCTTCGCCCAGTTCAACGATGAAGCCCAGGTGCTGATCGCGCCGCTCGACAGCGGTGTGCTGCTGCGGGTCGAGGACTTGCGCCAGCACCCGCAGGCCGACGAAGCCTTGCTCGCGCTGGTTCAGGGTGAAGCCTCGGGGCCGTTCGATTTGCAGGACGATCCGTTGATTCGCGGACGTCTGGTGCGACTGGCCGATGATCATCATGTGCTGCTGCTGACCCTGCACCACATCATCTCCGATGGCTGGTCGATGGGCGTGCTGACCCGCGAACTGATGGCGCTGTACCAGGCGTTCAGCCATGGTGAGGCCGATCCGCTGCCGCCACTGGCATTGCAGTACACCGATTACGCCATGTGGCAGCGCCGCTGGCTGAGCGGCGAAGTCTTGCAGCGTCAGAGCGAATACTGGCAGCAGACCCTGGCCGGTGCGCCGGCCTTGCTGATGCTGCCGACCGATCGTCCACGCCCGGCCCAGCAGGACTACGCCGGCAGCAGTGTCGACATTCGGCTGGATGAGCGTTTGAGCGCAGGGCTCAAGGCGCTGTGTCAGCGGCATGGTGTGACGCCTTACATGGCGGTGATGAGTGCGTGGGCAATGTTGCTCGGTCGCTTGTCCGGGCAGTCGGACGTGGTGATCGGCTCGCCGGTCGCCAATCGCAACCGGGCGGAAATCGAAGGGTTGATCGGGCTGTTCGTCAATACGCTTGCAGTACGCATCGACACTTCGGGCGCGCTCAGCGTCGAAGCGTTGCTGGCGCGGGTCAAGGCGTCCACGCTGGAGGCTCAGGCCCATCAGGATCTGCCGTTCGAACAGGTGGTGGAAATCACCCGGCCGGTGCGCAGCCTGTCCCACAGCCCGTTGTTCCAGACGCTGCTGAGCTGGGACAGCGGCAGTGGTGCGACGCTGGCCCTCGGTGATCTGACGCTGGAAGGCGTGGCCGAGCCGAGCCACTTCGCCAAGTTCGATCTGTCGCTGACATTGGGCGAGGCGCAAGGCGTGATCCGGGGTTCGCTGGAATACGCCACGGCGCTGTTCGATGAATCGACGATCCAGCGTTATGCCGGTTACTTGCAGCAGTTGTTGCAGGCCATGGTCAGCAACGATCAGGTACTGCTGGAGCAGGTTGATGTGCTGGCGGAGGATGAACGTCGGCATTTGCTGCGTGGCTTCAATGCCACTGACGTTGACTACGACCTTCAGCAGAGCATTCACGGTCTGTTCGAGGCGCAGGTCTTGCGGTCGCCGCAGGCTGTGGCAGTACTCTCCGGTGAACAGCAACTGAGTTATTTCGAACTGAACCGGCAGGCCAATCGCTTGGCGCATCACTTGCGCGACCTGGGCGTCGGCCCGGATGCGCGGGTGGCGATCTGCGTCGAGCGGGGGCTGGAGATGGTGGTCGGGCTGCTGGCGATTCTGAAAGCTGGCGGCGGTTATGTGCCGCTGGATCCGGCGTATCCGCTGGAGCGTCTGGCTTACATGCTGGAAGACAGCGCGCCGTCGGCGGTGCTGGTACAGGGTTCGACTCGCGGGTTGTTGGGCGAGGTGGTGGTGCCGGTGGTCGATCTGGATCACGACACCTGGCAAGCGTTGTCGGCGGATAACCCTTCGGTCGATGGACTGACTCCGCAACACACGGCTTACGTGATTTACACCTCCGGCTCCACCGGTCAGCCGAAAGGCGTGATCAACGAGCATTCCGGGGTGGTCAACCGTCTGCTGTGGATGCAGGACGCCTATCGCCTGAGCGCGGAAGATTCAGTGCTGCAAAAGACGCCATTCAGTTTTGACGTGTCAGTCTGGGAATTCTTCTGGCCACTGATGACCGGTGCGCGACTGGTGATGGCCCGTCCTGGAGGTCATAAAGATCCGCTGTACCTGAGCGAAGTGATCGAGCGCGAACGCATCACCACGCTGCACTTCGTGCCGTCGATGCTCGACGTGTTCCTCGCCCATGGTGACACCGCCCGTTGCAACGGTTTGAGTCAGGTGATGTGCAGCGGTGAAGCATTGCCGGGCAGTCTGGTGCGGCGCTTCAAGCAGCAGTTGCCGGGTAGCGGATTGCACAATTTGTACGGCCCGACCGAAGCGGCAGTGGACGTTACGGCCTGGGATTGCGCCGGGCCGCTGGAGCAAACGCCGGACAACACCCCGATCGGCAAACCGATCGCCAACACCCGGATTTACATCCTCGATGTCCAGCAACAACCGGTGCCGCAAGGCGTGGTCGGCGAGCTGTATATCGGCGGCGTGCAAGTGGCGCGCGGTTATCTGAACCGTCCAGAGCTCAGCGCCGAGCGGTTCCTCGACGATCCATTCCAGCCCAACGGCCGGATGTACCGCACCGGCGACGTCGCCCGTTACCTGGCCGACGGCAACATCGAATACCTGGGCCGCAACGACGATCAGGTGAAGATTCGTGGCCTGCGCATCGAACTGGGTGAAATCCAGTCACGCCTGACCGACATCGGAGGCGTGCAGGAGGCGGCGGTGCTGGCCCGCGAAGACGTGCCGGGAGACAAACGACTGGTGGCTTATTACACCGGCGCCCGGTTGGAAATCGACGTGCTGCGCGGCCATCTGCTGGAGCACCTGCCGGATTACATGGTGCCTGCGGTGTTCGTGCATCTGGAGGCGCTGCCGCTGAGCCCGAACGGCAAGCTCGACCGCAAGGCCTTGCCGGCACCGGATCAAGCCTCGGTGATCACTCGCGAGTACGAAGCACCGGTCGGCGAGGTGGAAATTCTCTTGGCCGGACTGTGGGCCGAACTGCTCAAGGTGGAGCGGGTAGGGCGACACGACAACTTCTTCGAACTGGGCGGGCATTCGCTGATGGCGGTCAATCTGGTGGCGCGGATGCGCCATGTCGGGCTGACGGCTGATGTGCGCGTCCTGTTCAACCAGCCGACGCTCGCCGCACTGGCCGCTGCGGTCGGCGATGAGACGGAGAGCGAAATCCCGGCCAACCGGATTGCGCCGGATTGCAAGCACATCACCCCGGACATGCTGCCACTGGTTGCACTGGATCAGCCCGCCATCGATCGCATCGTCGCCAGCATTCCCGGCGGCGCGGCCAATGTGCAGGACATTTATCCGTTGGCACCGTTGCAGGCGGGCATTCTGTTTCATCACTTGTCGGCGCCTCAGGGCGATCCGTATGTGCTGCAGGCGCAATTCGCGTTTGCCGATGAGTCACGCCTGCGGGTGTTTGCCGAAGCCTTGCAGGTCGTGATCGAACGCCACGACATTCTGCGTACGTCGCTGTTCTGGGACGGTCTCGAAGAGCCGGTGCAAGTGGTCTGGCGTCAGGCGTCGCTGGTCTGTGAAACGGTGGAGCTGGATGCTGGCGCAACTGATGCACTTGATCAGTTGCGCAGTCGATTCGATGCCCGGCAATACCGCATGGCCGTCACACAGGCGCCATTGATGCGGGTGGTGCACGGCTGGGACGCGGTCAATCGGCGCGTGGTGGCGCTGCTGCTGTTCCATCACCTGGTGATGGACCACATTGCGCTGGAGGTGCTGCGCCACGAGATGCAGGCGGTCTTGCTCGGCCAGGTGCGGCAACTGGCCGAACCGGTGCCTTATCGCACTTACGTCGCCCGCACTCGGTCGGGGTTGAGCGAGGAGGAACATGAGACGTTCTTCCGTGACATGCTCGGCGATATCGACGAGCCGACCCTGCCGTATGGCCAGGGCTCTGTTGCGGACAGCGGCAACGGGCATGCGCAGCGGCTGCTGGACACCGCGCTGAGCCAGCGGGTAAGGGCCAAGGCCAGGCGTCTGGGTATTAGCGCCGCCAGCCTGATGCACCTGGCCTGGGCCAGTGTGCTGGGGCAGCTGTCCGGGCGTGAAAACGTGGTGTTCGGCACGGTGATGCTCGGCCGGTTGCACGGTGGTGAAGGTGCCGAGCGGGCGCTGGGTGTGTTCATCAACACGCTGCCGCTGCGCATCGATCTGGACGGGCAATCGGTGAAAGAAGCCGCGCTGGCAACCCATCAGCGCTTGAACCGCTTGCTGCATCACGAACACGCGCCCCTGGCGCTGGTGCAACGATGCAGCGCCATGGCCCCGGGCTCGCCGCTGTTCAATGCGTTGTTCAATTACCGCCACAGTGGCGGCGGTGGCACGCCGTCCGACGAAGTCGTGGCGGCATGGCAGGGCATGCAGTTGCTCAATGCCGAAGAACGCAGCAACTACCGTCTGAGCCTGAGCGTCGATGACCTGGGCGAAGATTTCAGCCTGACCGCGTTGACCACGGCCGGGATCGACGCCGGGCGGATCTGCGACTACATGGATCTTGCGGTCGGCAGCTTGTTGCAGGCATTGGAGCAGACGCCGCAACTGGACATCGATCAGTTGTCGATCCTGCCGCGGGATGAGCGGCGGCAATTGTTGGTCGAGTTCAACGCCACTCAGCGGGATTACCCGGCGACGTTGACGGTTCATCGATTGTTCGAACAGCAGGTGACGAGGCATCCGCAAGCCATGGCAGCGGTGCATGGCAACACCGCGTTGACCTATGAGGAACTGAATCAACGGGCCAACCGACTGGCTCATTACCTGATCGGGCAGGGTGTGCAATCGGGCGACCACGTGGCGATCTTGCTGCCGCGTTCGCTGGATCTGCTGATCGCGCAACTGGCCATCGGCAAATGTGCGGCGGCGTATGTGCCGCTGGACATCAACGCCCCGGCCGAGCGTCAGGCGTTCATGGTTGAAGATTGCGGGGCGAAAGCGCTGTTGACCTTGAGCACTGAAACGGTTGATTACACCGTGCGCCGGATCGATCTGGATGCGCTGAAGCTTGATGCGCAACCGCCGCACAATCCGGACCTGCCGCAGTCTTCGGAATCCGTGGCCTACATCATGTACACCTCCGGTTCCACCGGCACGCCGAAAGGGGTGATGGTGCCGCACCGGGCCATCGGGCGACTGGTGATCAACAACGGCTACGCCGATTTCAATCCGCAGGATCGTGTGGCGTTCGCCTCCAACCCGGCATTTGACGCCAGCACCATGGACGTCTGGGGACCGCTGCTCAACGGTGGGCGCGTGGTGATCATCGATCACGCGACCTTGCTTGATCCTCACGCATTCGGACAGGAATTGGCGGTCTCGGGCGCGACGATCCTGTTCGTCACCACCGCGCTGTTCAATCAGTATGTGCAGCTGATTCCCGAAGCCCTCAAAGGCCTGCGCATTGTGTTGTGCGGTGGTGAACGCGCCGACCCGGCCGCTTTCCGCCGTTTGCTCGCCGAGGCGCCAAACCTGCGCATCGTCCACTGCTACGGCCCGACCGAAACCACCACCTACGCCACGACGTTTGAAGTGCGCGAAGTGGCGGACGATGCCGACAGCGTGCCGATTGGCGGGCCGATCTCCAACACTCAAGTCTATGTACTCGATGCTCGTCAGCAACCGGTGCCGATGGGCGTGACCGGCGAGTTGTACATCGGCGGCCAGGGGGTGGCGCTGGGCTATCTGAATCGCCCGGACCTGACCGCCGAAAAATTCCTGCAAGACCTGTTCGGCGATCAACCGGGCGCGCTCCTGTACCGCACCGGCGATCTCGCACGCTGGCTCGCGCCGGGGCAACTGGAATGCATCGGTCGTAACGACGATCAGGTGAAGATCCGGGGCTTCCGTATCGAACTCGGGGAAATCGAAAATCGCCTGCTGAACTGCGACGGTGTGAAGGAAGCCATCGTGCTGGCCCGTCAGGACGGCCAGGAACCGCTGCGTCTGGTGGCGTATTTCATCGCCGAAGAGGGCGTCGACAGCGCCAGCCTGCGCAGCCAGTTGCAGGCGCGTCTGCCGGAATACATGGTGCCCTCGGCCTGGGTGCAGCTCGACGCGCTGCCGCTGAACAACAACGGCAAGGTCGACCGCAAAGCCCTGCCGGCCCCGGCGCAGGACGCGTTGCTCAGCCGTGACTATGAAGCCCCGGCCAATCCGCTGGAGGAAACCGTCGCTCAATTGTGGGCCGAGGTGTTGCAGGTCGAACAGGTCGGCCGTCATGACAACTTCTTCGAACTGGGCGGGCACTCGCTACTGGCGATTCGTCTGGTCAACCTGATGCAGCAGAACGGGCTGGAAGTGACGCTGGCCGAGTTGTTCCAGCATGCCAGCATCGAGTCGCTCGGCACGCTGCTCAACCAGCGCACGGGCGCCGAGCAACAGAATGACGAGCTGGTCGTGGTGCGTGCCGGAGGCGCAGACGCGCCGTTGTTCCTGATGCATGAGTTCAGTGGGATGGACGCCTACTTCCCGGCGCTGGGCTTGCACATCGAGGGTGATTTCCCGATCTACGGACTGCCGGGCATCCCGTTCGGGAAAATGCCGCTGCGCACCATGGAATGCCTGGCGGCGCGCATGGTGGAGATCATCCGCTCGGTGCAGCCGCAGGGGCCTTATCGTCTGGCTGGCTGGTCGTTCGGCGGGGTACTGGCCTATGAAGTGGCGATGCAGTTGCTCGGCATGGATGAGACGGTGGCGTTCGTCGGTCTGATCGACAGTTTCGTGCCGCGCCTGACCGATCAGGGCAAGGCGCGCTGGAGCGACGAGCATGCGCACAAGCGCCAGTTGCTGCAGCACTGCACGATGTACCGGGCTTCTCTTGGAGACGCAGGGCAAGCCGCACTGGCGCATCTGGCGGTGCTGCAGACCGAACTGGAACAGATCGACTTCCAGCCGCTGTTGCAGCGTTGCCGGGAAGAACAGTTGCTGCATCCGGAGATGGCAGCCGCTGCGCCGCAGGATCTGTGGCATTACCTCGACCGCGAGGTTGCCCACGGGCATGCGCTGGCGCATTACCGGATCAATCCATTGGGCATCCCGTTGCATCTGTTCCGGGCTCAGGAGCATCCGACGGACTTGTCTCGTCGTCACCCGACCCTGGGCTGGTCGGACGAAGTGCCGGCCACGCTCCTGCGCTGCATCGATGTGCCAGGCGATCACCAGAGCATGATGCAGGCGCCGCATGTGCACGTGCTCGGTCAGGCGCTCAGTCAGGCATTGCAGGCCTCGGCAGTGATTGAATCCCGGGCGTATCAGCCGTTGTTGACGATCCAGACCGGTCACGCCGGGCATGCGCCGATTTTCTGTGTGCCGGGGGCGGGGGACAGTGTCACCGGGTTCATCCACCTGACCGAGGCACTGGGGCCGGAGTGGCCGATTTACGGGTTGCAACCCCGAGGCCTCGACGGCGCGACTGTGCCGCACAGCCGGGTCGAAAGCGCCGCCACGTTTTACCTGCGGGCGCTTGAGCAGTTGTACCCGCAAGGACCGGTGCATCTGATCGGGCACTCGTTCGGTGGCTGGGTGGCCTACGCCATGGCGGCGCAGTTGCAGGCTGCGGGGCGCGAGGTGGCGTCCCTGACCCTGATCGACAGTGAATCGCCGGGCGGCAACAGCGTGGTGGGCAAGCCTTACACCACGACGGCGGCGTTGTTGCGACTGATCGAGTCGCTGCAACTGTCCAGCGGCAAGTCCCTGGGCATCGATGCGCTGGCCTTCGCTGAAGCCGATGACGCTATGCAAATGCGCCTGCTGCATGACGGGATGGTCCATGCGGGTGTGCTGTCCGAGCGCGCGTCAGTCGATGCGATGCAGGGCCCGGTACGCACCTTCGCCACCGCGCTGCGCACGGTTTATCGACCGGCGCTGGCCTACACCGGGCCGGTGCGTCTGGCGCTGGTGGACGACCCGACGCTGGACGCATCGGGCAATCAACGCGAACAGGCGGCGATGCTCGAAGGCTGGCAGCGCGAGGCCAGGGATCTGGCGGTGTGGTACGGCCCCGGCAACCACTTCACGATTCTCAAGGCGCCCAACGTCTTCAGTCTTGCGGCGTGGTGGCATGACGGGCTGACGGTGGCGGCGGGTCAAGTGTTGTCCTGATTGAAGTTTTTATCCTGGAACCCGGCCGCTGGCCGGGCTCAACCCTGAACGGAATTGTGGTCATTTATGGAACAGTCGAAGTTGCGCAAAGTCGGTCTGGGAGTCGCGTTGACGCTGGTGGCCGGGTTGGTGTTCTACACGGTGCAGGCGCCGGCCGAAGCACCGCAATACCTGACCGCCACGGTCGAACGTGGCGACATTGAAAACGCGGTGCTCGCCACCGGTTTGTTGGAGGGCATCAAGCAGGTGGACGTCGGTGCCCAGGTCTCGGGGCAGTTGAAGTCGCTCAAGGTCAAGGTCGGCGACAAGGTGAAGAAGGGCCAGTGGCTGGCGGAAATCGACCCGCTGGTGCTGCAGAACACGCTGCGCCAGGCTCAGGTCGATGAAGAAAACCTGCAAGCCCAGCGTCGGGCGACTCAGGCTCAGTTACGCCAGACCAAGGCGATTTACGAGCGCTATCAGAATCTGCAGGAGGACGCCTCGATCTCGCGGCAGGATTTCGAAACCGCGCAATCGAACTATGAAGTGCAGCAGGCCAACCTGATGTCGCTGGATGCACAGATCAAGAGTGCGCACATCCAGATCGACACGGCCAAGGTCAATCTGGCCTACACGCGGATCGTCGCGCCCATCGATGGCGACGTGGTGGGTATCGTCACCCAGGAAGGCCAGACCGTGATCGCCAGCCAACTGGCGCCGGTTCTGCTGAAACTGGCGGATCTGGACACCATGACCGTCAAGGCTCAGGTGTCGGAGGCCGACGTCATTCATATCGCACCGGGGCAAGAGGTGTATTTCACCATTCTGGGCGAGGACAAGCGTTATTACGGCAAGCTGCGCGGCACCGACCCTGCGCCGCAGAACTTCCTTGAAGCGCCGCCGGCCGGGACGCCGAAGCAGAACACGGCGGTGTTCTACAACGCGCTGTTCGACGTGCCCAATCCTGATCACCGCTTGCGCATCTCCATGACGGCCCAGGTGCGGGTGGTGCTCGACACCGCCAAATCGGTGCTGACGATACCGGTGGCCGCGCTGGGCCCGCGCAATAATGACGGCAGTTTTCCGGTGCGGGTGCTGGACGCCAAGGGCCAGGCGCAGTCGCGCAATGTGCAGACCGGGATCAACAACAACGTCAAGGTGCAGGTCAACGGCGGTCTGGCCGAAGGCGACCGGGTGGTGATCGGTGATCCGGTGGCGAAAGTGGCAGGGGCATGAGCATGACCGAACCTCTGCTGCAACTGACCGGCATCAGCCGCAGTTTCACCGCTGGCGACCGTGAATTTCTGGCGCTGAAGAATATCGACCTGACGATCAACCCCGGGGAGATGGTGGCGATCATCGGTGCTTCGGGCTCCGGAAAATCGACCCTGATGAACCTCCTCGGCTGTCTCGACTACGCCACGGCCGGCAGCTACAAGATCAACGGCCGGGAAACCCGCGACCTGGACAATCAGGCACTGGCTGAACTGCGCCGTGACTATTTCGGCTTCATCTTCCAGCGCTACCACCTGCTGCCGCACCTGAGCGCGATGCACAATGTCGAAATGCCGGCGATCTACGCTGGCACACCGGAGCTGCAGCGTCATGCCCGGGCCCGTGAACTGTTGGCACGGCTGGGGCTGGAAGGGCATCTGACGCATCGCCCGAGTCAACTTTCGGGCGGTCAGCAACAACGGGTGAGTATCGCCCGGGCCTTGATGAACGGCGGCGAAGTGATCCTCGCCGATGAACCGACCGGCGCCCTCGACACCACCAGTGGCAAGGAGGTGATGCGTATTCTGCTGGAGCTGCACGCGGCCGGGCACACAGTGATTCTGGTGACCCACGACCCCAAGGTCGCGGCCAACGCCGAGCGGATCATTGAAGTCAGCGACGGCGAAATACTCAGCGACCGCCGCAATGAGCGCGACACCACGGCGTTGACCAATGAGGACGCCGTGACGCCCAAGTCCACGGCGGCGCGGCGTCTGGTGGCCAGCCTCGGGTTGTTCAAGGAAGCCTTCAACATGGCCTGGGTTGCGCTGATCTCCCACCGGATGCGCACCTTGCTGACCATGCTCGGGATCGTCATCGGTATCACCTCGGTGGTGTCGATTTCGGCCATCGGCGAAGGGGCCAAACGTTATGTCTTGAAAGACATCCAGGCCATCGGCAGCAACACCATCGATATCTATTCCGGCACCAGTTTCGGCGACAGCCGTTCAGCGGCCATCGAAACTCTAGTGCCCGCCGACGTGACGGCACTCAATCAGCTCTACTACGTCGACAGCGCCACGCCGGTGGTTGGACGCAATCTGTTGCTGCGTTACCGCAACATCGACCTCGATGCACAGGTCAACGGCGTCAGTGATCTGTACTTCCAGGTGCGCGGAATCAAGATGGAGTCGGGCATCCCGTTCAGCGAAAGCGATGCACGGCGCCAGGCGCAAGTGGTGGTGATCGATCACAACACCCGCCATCGGTTGTTCGGCGAAGGGGTCGATCCGCTGGGCCAGGTGATCCTGATCGGCAACCTGCCGTGCACCGTGATCGGTGTGGCGGCGGAAAACAAAAACATCTTCTCGTCGAGCAAGTCGCTCAATGTCTGGGTGCCCTACGAAACCGCAGCCGGTCGACTGTTGGGCCAGCGTTATCTGGACAGCATCAGCGTGCGAATCAAGGACGGCCAGCCGAGCAAGGTGGTAGAGGACAACGTCAACAAACTGATGCTGCAGCGCCACGGCACCAAGGATTTCTTCACCAACAACCTCGACAGCGTGATGCAGACGGTACAGAAAACCAGCCGCTCGCTGGCCTTGCTGCTCTCGCTGATCGCAGTGATTTCCCTGGTCGTGGGCGGTATCGGTGTGATGAACATCATGCTGGTGTCGGTCACCGAGCGTACCCGTGAAATCGGCATCCGCATGGCGGTGGGGGCACGGCAGTCGGACATTCGTCAGCAGTTTCTGGTGGAGGCGGTGATGGTCTGTCTGCTCGGTGGCGCCATCGGTATCTCGTTGAGTTACGCCATTGGCCACCTGTTCTCGCTGTTCATCAAGGAGTGGGAAATGGTGTTCTCGCTGACTTCAGTGCTCACTGCCGTGCTCTGCTCGACCCTGATCGGCATCGTGTTTGGCTTCGTACCGGCGCGCAATGCGTCGCGACTCGATCCGATCGAGGCGCTGGCCCGGGACTGATGGGGGCACAAAAAAACCGCCGTCCTTTGCAGGAGGGCGGTTTCGTCAGAGGTGTGTGAGTCGTCAGGCCGCGTTCGACGGACCGCAGGCTGCCGGGCAGTCCTTCGGCGAATACATCCAGCGCATCAGAGAGTGACGGCCACTGATACCCAGTTTGATCGCGGCACGCTTGAGGTAGCTCTCCACGGTGTTGACCTTCAGTTGCAACTGCTCGGCCAGTTCAGGCGCGGTGCGCCCGGCGAGCAGGCCGACACACACTTCCATTTCGCGGTTCGACAGGCTCAGTCCCAGTTGCTCCACGCGCTCGCAAAAGCGCAGGCGCAGGGTTTCCAGGCCCAGCAGGGTTGAATCGGACTGTTCCTGGGTTTGCCCCAGTGCGTCATTGTTCGCCGGTTGCAGGGCGTTGATGTGCTTCTCCACCATCGGCAGCAGCACAGGAGAAATATCCTGCAACAAACTGCGTTCGTGAGCGGAAAAGCGTTTTGCCGGACCGCAACGGTAGACCGAGATCACATAGCGATACCCGTCCTTGCGCCGGGTCAGATGCAATTGCGAGGCGTCGGTGACCGTCGAGGGTTCGGGAGTGGGCAATTCATTGGCGCTCGGCAGAGTGCTCAATTCGGAATACACCGTTTCAGCCAGCAAGGATGCTTCCTTGATGCATTCGGGCTCACTGCGCGGTTGCGCGCGTCCGACCGGTTCCACGCGCATCTGCCTGATGTGTGTGGCGTCCACCGCCAGTTGGGTCAGGATCAGGTCATGCAGCATCCGTGGGAAATGTCGACTGCCAGTGCTGGCGATGACCTTGCCAATGTGAGGAAACAGCTGTGAGTTCATGTTGTTCATCCATGATTTGCAGTGTGGTACTCGTGTTCCTGAACCACCGGAAAACAGCTCCATGCCCGGCGACAGCGAATCAGGAAATTGGATCCTATCCTAATACAACGTTTCAGCGACGGTTTAATGAAGGGGCTATTAGCTCATAACTGACGGTAAGGAGGATGTCGGGATGACAGGTGCGAGCGAAATGCCTTACAGCTGAGTAGGAATGATTTGATAAAAATACGATAAATGACAGTATTTAATGGCAAAAAAAGCCCGTTTCAGCCGAAGCCAAAACGGGCTTTTTCCCGCATCGACAACCGTTACTTCAGGTTGTCAAAATGGTCTCGCAGGAACTCGTAAAAGCGAAAAGCTTGAAACGATCTCCATACGAGGCTCAGCGTACGCAGCAAAAGCTTCATACGTTTTGGCCTCCAGGTCGGGGGCCAAACCTCCAGCGCACTTACCGGATCATGTGTGCCTTCGGACATGCACGTCAATGTTGTCCATGAGGCGGCCGGTTGTGATCCCTCCGAGCCATCATTCCGGCACGGGTGCAAAACCGTGTCGAAGGGCATGAAACCGTTATGGTTCCAGCCAAACCTCATGGACGCACTGGCGAGTGAGCGACGGCATATTAACCTGTCTTGTGGCGTGATTTTGGGGATCCCGGATAAAGACTTGATGAGTTTTGTAATTCGTTATTTCTGTCAGCATGTTTTTGTAGGTTAAAGACTTGCCAGGGTTGACCTTGTCTTCGCATAACGTCATTCAACACTCAAAAAATCACGTTGCAACGAGTACCAAAGATTAATAGTATTCCCGCACGTCAGTGTTGTCCGTGAGACACCAGGCCCCAGCCGCAAACTGAGGCCTACCGAAAAACCGCCCCGCAAAGGCGGTTTTTTTTCGCCCATCGTTTGACTGCCACCAGCAATCCTACGCCTCGCTCACCGAGGGCAACCCGGCATCCACCAGTTCGATCCAGTGTCTGACCGGCGTGCGCCCCGCGCCGTCGAGGTGGGCCTGGCAGCCGATATTGGCGGTGGCGATGATGTCCGGATGGCCGCTTTCCAGTGCATTGAGCTTTTGGTCGCGCAATTGTCGGGCCAGCACCGGTTGTGTTATCGAATAGGTGCCCGCCGAGCCACAGCACAGATGGGCGTCCGGCACCGTCGTGAGGTTGAAACCCAGCCGGGTCAGCACCGACTCCACCGCGCCGCCGAGTTTCTGTGCATGTTGCAAGCTGCAGGGGCAGTGGAAAGCCAGGCGCTGATCGGCATGAATACCAAGGGACTCGAGCGGCTCCTCACGCAGCACTTCCACCAGATCTTTCGCCAGCGCACTCACGGTTTTCGCCTTCTCGGCATAGGCCGGGTCGGTGCACAGCAGGTGTCCGTAATCCTTGATGAACGCACCGCAACCGCTGGCGGTCTGCACGATCGCTTCGGCGCCTTGTTCGATGGCCGGCCACCACGCATCGATGTTCTGACGGGCACGCTCAAGTCCGGTGGCCTGGGCGTCCAGGTGATAGTCCACGGCGCCGCAGCAGCCGACGTTTCGGGCCGGGGTGATGCTGATCCCCAATCGATCCAGCACCCGTGCAGCTGCCGCGTTGGTATTGGGTGACAACCCCGGTTGCACACAGCCTTCGAGCATCAGCACTTGACGGGCATGCCTTGTGACGGGGCGTGGCGTAATTGCGAGGGCGCTGCGCGGTAATTTGGCTTGCAGGGCATCGGGCAATAACGCACGAAAAATCTGGCCGGTACTGACCAGTCCCTCGAACAGTCCGGGATTGGGTACCACGCCACGCAAACTTCCCCGTAACAAACGTTGGCCGATGGGGCGTGGCACGGCGGCATCGACCACCGCGCGGCCGATGTCGAGCAGGTTGTGATAGTCCACGCCCGAGGGGCAGGTGGTTTCGCAATTGCGGCAGGACAGGCAACGATCCAGATGCAGTTGGGTTTTGCGGGTGACTTCGTTGCCTTCCAGCACCTGTTTGATCAGGTAGATGCGACCCCGAGGGCCATCGAGTTCATCGCCGAGCAACTGATAGGTCGGGCAAGTTGCGTTGCAGAAGCCGCAGTGCACGCAGGTGCGCAAGATGCTTTCGGCTTCTTGGGCGCGGGGCAGTTGCCGGGCCTCTTCGCTGAGAGTGGTTTGCATGGCTCAAAGCTCCGCGTACAGCCGACCGGGGTTGAAAATGCCCCGCGGATCGAGTTGCTGCTTGAGTCGACGGTGATAGTGCAGGAGGGCGGGCGGCAGTGGATGGAAAGGCGCGTCGATCAGGCCATGGCTGTAGCAGGTCGCATGCCCGCCAACAGTCGAAACCACCTTGCGAATCAGTGCCGCTTCGGCCCCTGATTTGAGCCAGCGTTGAGCACCACCCCAGTCGAGCATTTGCGCGCCGTGCAAGCTCAGCGACGGTGTGTTGTTCGGCACCGAGAGACGCCACAGGGGCTGGTCTTCATCAAAAAAATCCAGGCGCTGTTCATTCAGATCGGCCCAATAGGCGCCATCGAGCATTTCGCCACCGAGGCGATCACGGGCTGCGGCCACCGAGCCTTCACCTCCCTCCAGACGCAGATGCAGGCGCTGACCATCGTGGCAAGCGGCGCTGATCGGCAAGGGCTGCTGGCCCCACTCCGCCAGGCGCTGCAAGGCTCGCTCGCTGTCCATTTCCAGGCTGATGCTCAGGCACTGACGAGGTTTGGGCAGAACCTTGAGCGAGACTTCGGTAATCACCCCCAGCGAGCCGTAACTGCCGGCCATCAGCCGCGACAGGTCATAGCCGGCGACGTTTTTCATGACTTCACCGCCAAAACGCAGATGCTTGCCATGACCGGTGATGATTCGGGTGCCAAGCACGAAATCCCGAACCGACCCGGACCACGGCCGGCGCGGGCCAGACAGTCCGCTGGCGATCATCCCGCCCACCGTCGCGTCTTCGGCGAAGGCTGGTGGTTCGCATGGCAACATTTGTTGTGAAGCGTCCAGCACCGCAAGCAGTTCGGCCAGCGGAGTGCCGCAACGCGCGGTGATCACCAGTTCGGTCGGGTCGTAGCTGACGATGCCGCGATGGGTGCGGGTGTCGAGGATTTCCCCGGCGACGATGCGCCCCAGAAACGCCTTGCTGTTCGCGCCTTGAATCCGCAGAGGCGTGGCGTCCTGCAACGCCTGATTGACCTGATCGAGCAGTGCGGCGCTGTCGTCGACATCCTTTTCTCGGACCATCAGAAACGCTCCAGCTCGGGGAAGGGCAGTTGTCCGGCATGAATATGCATGGCGCCGAATTCGGCGCAGCGATGCAACGTCGGAATGTTCTTGCCCGGATTCAGCATGCCGCCAGGATCGAACGCAGTTTTGACGGCATGGAACAGGGTCAGCTCATCGTTATTGAATTGCGCGCACATCTGATTGATTTTCTCCCGACCCACGCCGTGCTCGCCGGTAATGCTGCCGCCGACCTTCACGCACAACTCGAGGATTTTGCCCCCCAGGGTTTCGGCGCGTTCCAGCTCGCCGGGTTGATTGGCGTCGAACAGAATCAACGGGTGCATGTTGCCGTCGCCGGCATGGAACACGTTGGCCACCCGCAAGCCGTATTCGGCGGACAACTGCGCAATGGCTTGCAGCACGCCAGGCAGTTCGCGGCGCGGGATGGTGCCGTCCATGCAGTAATAGTCCGGCGACAAACGACCCACGGCCGGGAAGGCATTCTTGCGTCCGGCCCAGAAGCGCACGCGCTCGGCCTCGTCCCTGGCCTGGCGCACTTCGGTCGCGCCGGCGTTCTCCAGCACCTGGCGGACGCGGATGCAGTCATCGTGGACGTCGGCTTCGACGCCATCGAGTTCACAGAGCAAAATGGCTTCAGCGTCCACCGGGTAACCGGCGTGGATGAAGTCTTCGGCGGCGCGGATGGCCAGGTTGTCCATCATTTCCAGGCCTCCGGGGATGATGCCGGCGGCAATGATGTCGGCCACGGCGTGGCCTGCGTTTTCCACGGAATCGAAGGCGGCCAGCAAGACTTTGGCTGTCTGAGGTTTGGGCAGCAGTTTGACCGTGACTTCGGTGATCACGCCCAGCAGACCTTCGGAACCGGTGAACAGCGCCAGCAGATCGAAACCGGGGGAATCGAGCGCATCGCAGCCGAGCGTGAGGTGTTCGCCCTCGACGGTCAGGATCTCGACCTTGAGCAGGTTGTGCACGGTCAGGCCGTATTTCAGGCAATGCACGCCGCCAGCATTTTCCGCCACATTGCCACCGATGGAGCAGGCGATCTGTGAGGAAGGATCCGGCGCGTAATACAGGCCGAACGGGGCGGCGGCCTGGGAAATCGCCAGATTGCGCACGCCGGGCTGAACCCGCGCAGTGCGGGCGGCCGGGTCGATGTGCAGGATATTGTTGAAGCGTGCCATCACCAGCAGCACACCTTTCTCCAGAGGCAACGCACCGCCGGACAACCCGGTGCCGGCACCCCGGGCCACCACCGGCACGTTTCTCTCATGACAGATTCGCAAAACGCCCTGCACCTCATCCAGATGCCGGGGCAGGACCACCAGCATCGGTGCAGTGCGGTAGGCCGACAAACCGTCGCATTCGTACGGGATGAGATCCTCGCGTTGATGCAGGATTTCCAGCTTCGGCCACTGGTTGTGCAGCGCCTGCAACAGCGCAGCTTTGTCGACGTCCGGCAGAACGCCGTCGATCTGTTCGTCGTAGAGAATGTTCATGCTCGCGCGCGGCCCCCTGGTTTTTGTTATCGGGTGCGGGTGGTGTCAGGGATTTAATCCAGATCAGCCGCCTCATGCCGCTCCGGCACCTGGCTCGCTTCGTCACCCCAGGTGCGGTTGACGCGCTGCCCACGAATCACCGCAGGCCGATTGGCGATGTCCTCGGCCCAGCGCTGGACATGGGTGTATTCGTGCGCCGAGAGAAATTCGGCCGCGCCGTACACGTTGTTGCGCACCAGTTGCCCGTACCACGGCCAGACTGCGATGTCGGCAATGCTGTAGCTGTCTCCGGCAAGGTAAGGACTCTCGGCAAGACGTCGATCAAGCACATCCAGCTGACGCTTGGCCTCCATGGTGAACCGGTCGATCGGGTATTCGAATTTCTCCGGCGCATAGGCATAAAAATGCCCGAAACCGCCGCCCAGGTAGGGGGCCGCGCCCATTTGCCAGAAGAGCCAGTTCAGGGTTTCGGTGCGGCCGGCGAGGTCGGTGGGCAGGAAGGCGCCGAACCTCTCGGCGAGGTAAAGCAGGATCGAGCCTGACTCGAAAACCCGGATCGCCGGCTCCGCACCGCGATCCAGCAGCGCCGGGATCTTGGAATTCGGATTGATCTCGACGAAGCCGCTGGAGAACTGATCGCCTTCGCCGATGCGGATCAGCCAGGCATCGTACTCGGCCCCGGTGTGCCCGAGCGCCAGCAACTCTTCGAGCAAGATGGTGACCTTGACGCCATTGGGCGTGGCCAGCGAATACAGCTGCAACGGGTGTTTGCCGACGGGCAGTGCCTTGTCGTGGGTCGGCCCGGCGACCGGGCGGTTGATGTTGGCGAACTGGCCGCCGGACGGTGCGCTGTGTGTCCAGACCTTGGGTGGTACGTAAGGCGTATTGCTCATGAAACGAACCTCATCGTCAGCTGCTGAATAGGCGTGAGCCGGCAGAACAACGACCGGCTCCTGACGAACAGAACACCACAGAAGGGCGTTTGAATTCCACCCTGTTGCTCGATCAACGCTTTATATCGTTATTCGATTCGCGGATGTTGCTGTGCCAGATGATCGCGTTTGGCTTGCAGCTCGGCGATCTCGGCGTCGATGTCCTCGATCTTCTGTTCGATGTTGTCGTGGTGCTCCTGCAGCAGCTCACGCGCTTCCTCTATGTCCGAAGCCGCCGGTGCTGCGCCTCGCAGGGGCTTGTTGGCGGTTTCTTTCATGGTCACACCGGTGATCAGTCCGATCACGGCAGTCACCATCAGATAGTAGGCGGGCATGTACAGATTTTGCGTACCTTCCACCAGCCAGGCCACGACGGTCGGGGTCAGGCCGGCGATCAGCACCGAAACGTTGAAAGCGCCGGCCAGCGCGCTGTAGCGAATGTGGGTAGGGAACATCGCCGGCAGCGTCGAGGCCATGACGCCAATGAAGAAATTGAGCAGCACGGCCAGTATCAGCAAGCCTGAAAAGATCAGGCCGATCTTGCCGCTGTTGATCAGCATGAACGCTGGAATGGCGAGGATGAACAGGCCGACGCTGCCGCAGATGATGAAGGGGCGACGGCCGATCTTGTCGCTGATGAAGCCGATTGCGGGCTGGACGAACAGCATGCCGACCATGATCGCGATGATGATCAGCACTCCGCGATTCTCGCTGTAGTGCAGGTTGTGCGACAGGTAGCTCGGCATGTAGGTGAGCAGCATGTAATAGGTGACGTTGGTCGCAGCCACCACGCCGATGCAGGTGATCAGGCTGCGCCAGTGCTTGGTGGCGACTTCCTTGAACGACACTTTCGGGCCGCCGGCCAGACCTTCGCGGTCACCTTGTTCCAGTTTCTCGACATGCTGCTGGAACGCCGGCGTCTCTTCGAGCGCGTGGCGCAGATAGAGCCCGATCATGCCCAGCGGCAGGGCTAGAAAGAAGGGCAGGCGCCAGCCCCATTCCTGGAACTTCTCTTCGCCGATGATCGTGGATATCAACACCACCACACCCGCGCCGAGGACAAAACCGGCGATGGAGCCGAAGTCCAGCCAGCTGCCGAGAAAGCCGCGTTTGCGATCCGGTGCATATTCGGCAACGAAGATCGAGGCGCCGGTGTATTCGCCGCCTACCGAAAATCCTTGGGCCATTTTTGCCAGCAGCAGAAGGATCGGCGCCCAGATGCCGATCGAGGCATAGGACGGGATCAACCCGATGGCAAAGGTGCTGAGCGACATGATCACGATGGTCGCCGCCAGTACTTTCTGCCGTCCGTACTTGTCGCCCAGCGCACCGAAGAACAGGCCGCCCAGCGGCCGGATCAGGAACGGCACCGAGAAGGTCGCCAGCGCGGCGATCATCTGCACACCGGGATCGGCACCGGGGAAAAACACCTTGCCGAGCACGTAGGCAACAAAGCCATAGACGCCGAAGTCGAACCACTCCATTGCGTTGCCCAGCGCGGCGGCCGTAATGGCTTTACGCATCTTGGCGTCGTCGACAATGGTGATGTCCTTCAATCCGATCGGATTGACACTTGCCTTTGATTCCATGGGATTCACTCTGTATCTGATCTGTCTTTGTGCAAACCGAAAGGCCCGAAGAGGCCAGGGCCAG
Source organism: Pseudomonas sp. SDO52101_S400 (assembly GCF_054071635.1). Taxonomy (NCBI): domain Bacteria; kingdom Pseudomonadati; phylum Pseudomonadota; class Gammaproteobacteria; order Pseudomonadales; family Pseudomonadaceae; genus Pseudomonas; species Pseudomonas sp. SDO52101_S400. The sequence continues at coordinate 137,143 of NZ_JBSVWF010000001.1, forward strand.
AGCGGTTCACCTTGGTCGATGCCATCTCTTTGATGGCACGGCTTCTTCCAGATCAGATACAAGTGGACACGAAAAAATTCACCACTGATTTCGTTTTTTGCCGATGGCGAAAGTGGTTACTGCGTTCGGTCGAAACGAAACGATGCCCCATATGCCGAGGCCGGCAAGTGACTCGACCCATCGTCGCGCAGCCTTGAGCGAAACGTTCCGCGCTGAGGTTCGGTGCGATACAAACCGCGCTTCTGCAACTCGGGAATGATCAGTTCGACGAAGTCTTCAAGGCTGCCAGGGCTGATCAGCGGATTGAGCATATAGCCGCTGGTGCCGGAAATTCGCGCGTGTTCTTCGATGCGATCAGCGACCTGCTGCGGTGTTCCGACCAGGATCAGGTCACTGCCGCGAGTGACGCTGGCGAAGCGCTGTTTGACGTCGCCCGCGGTCAGCGGCTTGCCGCTGCCATCGGGGCGCATCACGTAAGAGGTCAGGCCTTCGGTGTGTGTCGAGAGCGCGTCGCCGTCGGCGTAGCGGCTGATATCGATGCCGGTGTCACCGGCGTAGCTGACCAGTTGTGCCTGCAAGTGATAGTTGCTTTGCAACTCGTCGTATTTGCGTTGGGCCTCGATTTCGGTTTTGGCGGTGACGATGCGCAACACCGTCAGTGACTTCACATCTTCACGCTGACGGCCGCGTGCCTGAGCCTTGGCCCAAATGTCTTCCAGACCCTGGCGGATTTCCTGCGGGTTGGATTTTGCAATGAAGATCAGCTCGGCATGCTTGGCCGCAAACTCGCGACCCCGCCCCGACCAGCCCGCCTGGATCAGCAACGGCGTGCGTTGTGGCGAGGGAGAGGTCAAGTGCGGGCCGGCCACCCGATAATGCGTGCCTTCGTGATTGATCGGGCGCACCCGGTCGCCTCTGGCATAGAGCTGGCGGGCCTTGTCGGCGACCACGGCGTCGTCGGCCCAACTGCCTTCCCAGAGCTTGTAGGCCACATCGAGAAACTCTTCGGCGCGCTCGTAGCGATCATCATGTTTGATCATTTGTTCCAGCCCGAAATTGCGCGCGGCACTGGACAGGTAAGACGTGACGATATTCCAGCCGACCCGGCCATTGGTCAGGTGATCCAGCGTGCTGAAGCGCCGGGCGTGGGTAAACGGATGTTCATAGCTGGTGGTCACAGTGACGCCAAACGCGAGGTTTTCCGTCACGGCAGCCAGCGCCGGAATGATCATCAGCGGATCGTTGTCCGGGGCTTCCACGGCCCATTTCATGGCCGCATCAGCATTGCCGCCGAACACATCGTAGAAGCCCAGCACATCACCAAAGAACAGCATGTCGAGGTGCGCCTGATCGGCAATCCGGGCCAAGTTCGACCAATAGCCCAGCGAGTTGATCGCCAGTCGTTCGTCAGCCGGGTGCGTCCAGAGGCTCGGCGCACCGCCGCACCCGACACTGGCTTGTTCATAGAGCGCAAACAGCAGAGGTTTTGGATCGGACATCTTGGTTCCTGCAAGAAATCATTGAACGGAGTGGCTCATCGCTGATGCTTGAAGCCTCTGCCGTAATGGCGTTCGAGGCGATGCTGGATCAGTTCGAGACCGATGGACAACAGCCAATAGATGACCGCTGCGGTGGTGAGCATTTCGATGTAGCGGTAAGACGAGCGCCCGTACGACTGCGCCAGGAACATCACTTCCCAGACGCCCATGACCGAGATCAACGATGAATCCTTGAGCATCGAAATGAACTGGCTGGTGGTCGGTGGAATGATCGTGCGCATGGCTTGCGGCAAAATGATGTGCACGAATGTCGCTGCCGGTCTCAGGCCCAGTGCGGCTGCCGCTTCACGCTGCCCGGGCGCAACTGCGAGGATGCCGGCGCGAAAGATTTCGCTGAGATACGCACCGTAATTGAGCGAGAGGGCAATGATCCCGGCACTGATAGCGCCCGGCACGATCCCCAGTTGCGGCAGGCCCAGGTAGATCAACAGGATCTGAATCAGCAACGGTGTACCGCGAAAGAACGAGGCGTAGAAACTCGCGATACCGAACGCCACAGCGCTGCGCGACAGGCGCGCAAGTGCCGTGACGAAACCCAGCAGCAACGAAAACCCGATCGAGCACAAACACAGGAAAATCGTCAGTGCGGCGCCCTGCAAAAAGCCGTTCGGGCCCAGATGCAGGCCGACGAGGTTCGGCCACTTTTCCAGAATGATCGAAAATTTCAGATCGAAGCGCATGAAAAACAGCACGCACAAGCCGAACAGCGCCGCCCACGTCAGATACAGGCGAGTGCGAAAACCGAACACCTGACGCATCAGTTGTGGCTGTTTTTCCGGAGTGACAGCAGCTTTGGCCGGATGAGGATTGAGAGCTGTCATTGGCTGATATCGGAACCGATCCACTTCCTGGATATTTTGCTCAACGTGCCGTCAGTCTTGAGTTGCGCGATGACCTCGGTGACTTTCGCATTCCATTGCGGATCGCCTTTTTCGACCGCTACCACGTTCGGCTCGGCATACAGGGAATCTCCGGCAATCTTGAAGCGCGGATCCTGGGCGATGCGTTCACGGGCGGTGATGAGGTTGGTGACCATGGCATCCAGGCGCACGCCGGTGCCCAGTGCCAGATCCTGGAAGGCGACGGTTTCGTTGTCGTACGGCGCGATCTGGACACTGTCGAACGGATAGCTCAACGGCTTGTCCTCGGCGCCTTCAATGACCAGATTCTTGTTCAGATAGGCCTCATAAGTCGACGCACTGATCACGCCGACTTTTTTGCCAGACAAGTCCTTGCCCGTGACGATGTCCTTGTCCTTTGCATTGACCACGATCACTGCCGGTGACTGGTAATACTCCACAGGGAAGTCGAACACTTCGGCCCGCGCCTTGCTCGGTGTCATCGAGCACACGCAGATGTCGTATCGACCGTTCCAGTGCCCGGCGGCAATCACGTCCCAGGACGGCGTTTCGAGTTTCAGCTTGACTCCAAGACGCTCGGCGACAGCCTTGGCGACATCCACATCGAAGCCGTCGAGTTGGTTCTGGTCATTGAGAAAAGAGAAGGGAGGGTAGCTTTCCATCAGGACGCCGGTCAGCTCACCCTTTTGCGTGACGCGATCAAGAATGGGCCCCGCGAAAGCGGCAGAACAACTGGCGGCCAGCGCCAGGCCGAGGGTCAAAAGTGCCGGGGTCTTCACGTGCGGTGCTCCAGTCAGAAAAAATCTGAATAGATTAAAACGCACTATAAAAATTGTTTGTACTTCGTTTTTGGAATATCGATCTTGCTTGAAGCTATATCGATGTCCGCTATCTGCGCAATTGCGCCGGACTCACGCCCAGTCGCTGTTTGAACGCGCTGGTCATGTGCGCCTGAGAGTTGAAACCGCAGGCGAGGGCAATCTCTGACAAGCTGTCCGTCGAGTCGCGCATCAGCGCCCGGGCCCGGGCCAGGCGTCGGTCGATCAGGTAGCTATGGGGGCTTTTGCCGGTGGCCTGCTTGAAGGCACGAATGAAATAGCCTTCGGACAACTCCAGCAGTTGCGCCATGGTTTGAAGGCCGAGCGGGCCGTCGAGGCCGGCGTCGATGAACTCGTCGAGCAGGCGCATTCGGCTGCCGGTCATCGAGCCTTGGGGCGACGGCGTGTCTTTGCCTTCGGCGCGCTCGGCCAGGGCGAGCGCCCAGGTTTCCCAGTCATCGTCCACTGAGGCCTTCAAAAAGGCGCGGCGCATTCGCGAGGCGAGGTGAATGGCCTGCGGGTCGATGCGATTGTTGAACGCCTGCTCGCCCGACAGCGTGGTGCCGTCGGTACGGATGACCCGCAGGTATTCACCGCCCATGGGTGACTCGGACATCACGTCGCAGCCGACGGGTACGAACGCCAGACCATTGGGCATGGCATCGAAGGGGCGCACCCGGTCGCTGCCGATGGCATGTACGCCGCGTTGGCTGTCGAAGGCAAAACCGATTGCCGACTGCGCCGCCACATAGCGTGTCGCGTAGGCGGCGCCGGGCAGTAATTCGATCGCCCACGGGCCGGCCTCGATACGACGCACCGGTTCTGGAACGACGGCAGGTTGTTGGCGATTTCGATGGCTCATGAGCGCCATAGTAGTGAAGTGCGGACGCAAAAGTCAGGTCAGTTTTTTGAAAGCCGACGTGATGTGTCTGTGCCTAGACTGGGGCCACGCACAAGGAGATTCCCATGCATTCACTCACTCGCGAAGACATCGAACACGCTGCCCGCCAGGTTTACCAGGTGATGCCGGCCACCGCTCAATATCGCTGGCCGTTGCTGGCCGAACGGCTGGGCTGCACGGTGTGGGTCAAGCACGAAAACCACACACCGACCGGCGCGTTCAAAGTGCGCGGCGGCATCACCTTCATGCAATGGCTGCGTCGTGAACATCCCAACGTCAAAGGCATTGTCTCGGCGACTCGCGGCAATCACGGGCAAAGCCTGGCGCTGGCCGCGCAAACCGTCGGGCTGAAGGCGTTGATTGTGGTGCCGCAGGGCAATTCGCTGGAAAAGAACAACGCCATGCGCGGCTTTGGCGGCGAAGTGGTCGAGTACGGGCGTGATTTCGATGAGGCCCGTGAAGAGGCGGCGCGTCTGGCGCTGGAGCACGGACTCTATCTGGTGCCGCCGTTTCACACCGAACTGGTCAAGGGTGTGGCGACCTATGCGCTGGAACTGTTCAGCGCGGCGCCGGACCTGCACACGGTCTACGTACCGATTGGTTGCGGTTCCGGTATTTGTGGTGTGATCGCCGCTCGTGATGCGCTGGGCCTGGATACCCAAGTGGTAGGTGTGGTGTCCACGGAGGCGGCGGCTGCCAAGCTGTCCTTCGAAGCCCGATCGATCTGCGAGACCGCCTCGGCCAATACCTTTGCCGATGGCCTGGCGGTGCGCAAGCCGATTGCCGAGGCGTTCGATATCTACGGCGCGGGCGCGGCGCGGATAGTCGCGGTCAGCGAGGACGAAATCGCCGAGGCCATGCGCGTGTATTACACCGACACCCACAACCTCGCCGAAGGTGCCGGCGCCGCCGCGCTGGCTGCGCTCATTCAGGAACGGGAAAGCATGCAGGGCAAAAAGGTCGGGGTGATTCTGTCGGGCGGGAACATCGACCGGTCGGTGTATGCGCGGGTGATTGGCTGATAGACGACGGCTGGCTGCGGAGCGCCGCTTTTCTGCTTGTGATTGGTCCTGACTACCCCTTATAAGATCGACTTTCACTTTCGATATGAAAAGGGTGTCACGCATGAGCAATGCCTGGAACGAAGGTTATTTCACGGACGAGGGCTACACGTACGGGTATAGCCGGGAGATCAATCCGGTTTTCCAGCGCTATTGCTTGTTGTTGCGTGGTTTTGCCACGCTGGAGAGCACCAACGGCTACCACTGTGAATTGGGTTTTGGCCAGGGCGTGTCGATCAATATCCACGCGGCGGGCAATCTGGGCACCTACGTCGGCACGGATTTCCATCCGGGCCAGGCAGCGCATGCCATCGGCCTGGCGAGCGACTGGGGCAGCGATGCGCGGCTGTATGACGACAGCTTCGAGCAATTGCTGGCGCGCACTGATCTGCCGCAGTTCGACAGCATCAGCCTGCACGGTATCTGGACCTGGGTCAGTCGTGACAATCACAAGTTGATCGTCGAGTTTGTCCGTCGTCAGCTCAAGCCGGGCGGTCATGTGTACATCAGCTACAACTGCTTCCCGGGCTGGTCGCCACAGGCGCCGTTGCGACAGCTGTTCAGCCTGCATGATCGCTTCGCCACGCAAACTTCTGCACGGCCGGATCAGCGGATCGACGCCGCGCTGCAGTTTTCCGAAGCCCTGCTGGCTGCCAATCCGAACTACGCCAATTCGGCGCCTCATCTGGATGCCAAGCTACAAAGCATCAAGGGCCAGAATCGCCAGTACGTCGCCCACGAATACTTCAACCGCGACTGGAATTGCATGTACTTCACCGACGTGGTCGATGCCCTGGCGCCCGCCAAACTCGACTACGCCACGACGGCCGTGCCGCTGGACTCGGTGGACCCGCTCAACCTGAGCGCCGAAGGCATGGACTTTCTGGAAGGCATCGAGCATCCGATCATGCGCGAGCAGGCGCGTGATTACTTCGTTAATCAGAACTTCCGTCGAGACCTCTACATTCGCGGTGCAAACAAACTGTCCGCCAGCGAGCACCGAGAGCGCATGCTCAGCACCCGTTTTGTCCTGTTGCAACTGGCAGACAGTGTCGCGGGCAGCGTCACGGGCCCGGCAGGCTCGGCTACGTTGCAGGCGGATATTTACGGCCCGGTGCTCGATGCGCTGGCGTACGAGGCCTATGTACCGAAAACCCTGCGTTATTTGCTGGAAGCGTCGCCTTCGCTGACGTACGGCGATGTCGAGCAGGCCATCAACGTTCTGATCGGTATGGGTGCCGTGGCGCCGTGCCAGAGCGAAGCAGCCGAGAATCTGGCGCAGGCACGCTGCAACACCCTCAACCTGCAGCTGTGCAGACGCTCGTTGTTCGACCACAAGATCCAGGTGCTGGCCAGCCCGGTCACCGGGGGCGGTGTGACGGTCAGCCGCTTTCAGCAGTTGTTCCTGATCTCGATTAAGCAGGGCAAAACCCGTCCGGCCGAATGGGCTTTGCTGGCGTGGGGCATTATCGGCGGTCAGGGTGAAGGCTTGCTCAAGGACGGCAAGGCACTGACCACCGCCGAAGAAAACATTGCCGAACTGACCGAGCAGGCCGAGGCGTTTGCCGAGCGTTCGCTGGTCGTTCTCAAGGCGTTGAAAATCGTCTAGTCCTGACGGGGCGGGGCAGGTATCAGGCAACCTGCCGCCGTCCGGTGTGGTCACTCGTAGACCGGGTAATCCACATAACCTTCGGCATTGCCGCCATACACCGTGCTCGGGTTCAGCGAATTGAGCGGCCAGTCATTGGCGAGCCGTGCGGGCAAGTCCGGGTTGGCCATGAACGGGCGGCCGAAAGCCACAAGGTCCGCCAGCCCGGAGTCGAGCAACTTCGCTCCCGACTCTGCGTTGTAACGACCGGCATAGATGATTGCGCCGCTGAAGGTTTCGCGCACGGCACGACGGAACGTTTCCGGCATGGCGGGTGCATCGTCCCAGTCGGCTTCGGCGATGGACAAATAGGCAATGCCCACGTCCTGCAGCACCTTGATCGCTTCGATGTAGGTGGTGTGCGGGTCATCTTCGACCATGCCCAGGTAAGTCCGCGCCTCTTCGGTCGTGGTGAACAGCGGGGCGAAGCGCACGCCGACTTTTTCCTTGCCGATGCACTCGGCGACACCGCTGACCACTTCACGCAGAAAACGCAGACGGTTATGCAGCGAACCGCCGTATTGATCGGTACGCAGGTTGCTGTGGGCAGAGATGAACTGGTTGATCAGGTAGCCATTGGCGCAGTGCAGTTCGATGCCGTCGAAGCCGGCGTCCATCGCATTGCGCGCAGCCTGGATGTACAGCTGAACCAGTTCTTGCACCTCATCCGAGGTCAGTGCGCGAGGTGTGGACGGAGGCACCAGAGCACCGCTACCAGGTGCAGTCTCGATGAAGACGCTGACTCGATCGGTAGCAACGGCGGAAGCGGATACCGGCGCCGCACCGTCAGGTTGCAAGGCCGTGTGGGAGACGCGTCCCACGTGCCAGAGCTGAGCGAAGATCACACCGTCCCTGGCGTGGACAGCTTCGGTGACTTTACGCCATCCGGCGATTTGCTCGGGGGTATGGATGCCGGGTGTCCACGCATAACCCTGGCCTCGAGGCTCGATCTGGGTGCCTTCGGTCACCAGTAAACCGGCGCCGGCACGTTGCTGGTAATACTCGGCCATCAGTTCGTTGGCAATGTTGCCCGGCTGGGTACTGCGCTGACGGGTGAGGGGCGGCAGGACAATCCGGTTTTTCAGGGTGTGGCGGCCCAGCGTGGCTGGCTGGAAGAAGCTGCTGTTTTTCATGGGTGTACCTTTTTCCAGATCTAATTAGACCGGTCGACTATTAATTGAGCGAAAAAAACACCGCGTCATACGGACGCGGTGTCCGGTTGCAGTTGGATCGAATGCTTTAACCGAGCAGTTGCAGCAGTTTCTCGGCGACTGCAGCAGAACTGGCAGGATTCTGACCAGTCACCAGTTGTCCATCGACCACGACATGAACTTGCCAGTCAGCCACTTTGGAGTACCGCGCGCCGAGACGCTGGAACTCGTCCTCGATCAAAAACGGCACCACATCCGTCAGGCCGACCGCCGCTTCTTCGGCGTTGGTGAAGCCGGTCACTTCGCGATGCTGGATCAACGGTTTGCCGTCAGCGGCCACAACGTGACGCAGAACCCCCGGTGCATGGCAAACGAAACCATGGGGCTTGTTGCTGCTGGCGAAGGCTTCGATCAAGGCAATCGAATGCTTGTCTTCGGCCAGATCCCAGAGCGGGCCGTGGCCACCTGGATAAAACACCGCATCGAAATCCTCGGCGCTGACATCGGCCAGACGCCCCGTATTCGCCAGTGCCTGCTGGGCGACCGGATCCTGGCGGAATCGGTCGGTTTCGGCGGTCTGGGCGTCGGGTTCGTCGCTTTTCGGATCAAGCGGTGGTTGGCCGCCGGCGGGCGAAACCAGCGTGATATCGGCACCGGCGTCCTTGAAGGCGTAGTACGGGGCGGCGAATTCTTCGAGCCAGAAGCCGGTTTTCTTGCCGGTGTTGCCGAGTTGATCGTGGGAAGTCAGAACCATCAAGATTTTCATAGAGCACCTTGGGTGGGTCGGGTGTCGTGGCGGTGCGAGGGATTCGAACGCAATCGACACCGGGAGTAGGTTGGTCGGGGCGCAGCATAGTTTCCAATTAGACCAGTCGTCTAGTAATTTTTTCATCCGTATGTTTTTCATGGGCCGGTGTGGCAAACTCCCGTTCCTTCGAGTTAAACGACTGGTCTATTGCCTGGTAATCTGCGCCCCGATGAAACCGACCTACGACGACACCCGCCAACACTTGCTCGACACCGGCCACCGGATGATGGCCGAGAAAGGCTTCACCAGTGTCGGCCTGAACGAGATCCTGCAAACCGCCGGTGTGCCCAAGGGCTCGTTCTATCACTACTTCAAATCCAAGGAGCTTTACGGCCAGGCGCTGCTCGAGGATTACTTTGTCGGTTACCTCGCCGACATGGAACGACGCCTGACGCTGCCCGGCCTGAATGCCCGCGAGCGACTGATGGATTACTGGCAGGGCTGGCAGGATCGCTGCACGCTGGAAGGGCACGGCGACGAATGTCTGGTGGTGAAGCTCAGTGCCGAGGTGGCCGATCTGTCCGAAGCCATGCGCCTGACCTTGCGCGATGGCGCCGAGCAAGTGGTGGCACGCATCACCACTTGCATCGAGCAGGGCCAGGCCAATCAGTGCCTGCCTGACGGCGATGCCCGACAACTGGCGGAAACCCTGTATCAGCTTTGGCTGGGGGCGAGTCTGTTGAATAAGCTGCAACGGACGGGACAATCGTTGGACACGGCGATGGCGACCACCCGGCGATTGCTGGGCGTCTGAACGTTTTGCGTCGTGCCCCTTGCCGTGTCGAGCCGGCTGACCCATTTGCGGTTGCGAGCTGGAATCTGGAACGCTTGCGAAAGTATGCCGGCGCAAGGCTGGCGAGCGTGGAAAACCTGCCTGCCAGTTAATGCGACGAAACATACTCCGAGGGCGTAGTCGGCGCAGGCAAGGTGTACGTTGCCTTCATCCACTCGATCTCCGCCTGCGGCGTTCTGCCAAAAAAGCGTTTGAACTCGCGACTGAATTGCGAGGCGCTTTCATAACCCACGTTGAACGCCGCTGCCGAAGCGGTCATGGCATTGCGCAGCATCAACAGTCGCGCCTGATGCAAACGTGTCGACTTCAGATATTGCATCGGAGAGGTATCTGTCACGCCGCGAAAGTGCAGGTGAAAGTTGGGCACGCTCATACTGGCTTCGTGGGCGAGTTGCTCGACGTCCAGGCGCTCCTGATAACAGCTGTGGATCTTGCGGATCGCCCGGGTCACCTTGCCGAAATGCCCCTGTCGATTGAGCGCGGCACGCATCGATCCGCCTTGCTCGCCGGTCAGAATGCGGTAGTAGATTTCCCGCAGCAGCGATGGCCCCAGTATCTGCGCTTCGCCCGGAATACTCATCGCTTCGAGAAAACGCAACGTCGAAGCGCGGAGCTTGTCGTCCATCGGTGAGGCGTACATGCCTTTGGGCTGCGCGTCGCTGGGGCCATGAACTTCATCCACTTGCTGCATCAACTCGCTGGCCAACTGGAAGTCGAGGTGCATGTAGATCGCGAGCATTGACTCGGCCTCGGTGGCATCGGTTTCCATGGTGAAGGGGATGGGCACGGACACCACCAGATAATGCTGGGCGTCGTAAACGTAGACGTCATCACCCAGATAACCGCGTTTCTGTCCCTGACAGAGGATCACGATGCCCGGGTCGTACAGCACGGGCGTGCGGGTCAGCGGCCGGTTCGAGCGCAGGAAACGCACGCCTTCAAGCGCACTGAGGTTATAGCCCTCGACCGGTGCGAGGGTTTCCATGAGCTGCACCATGTGCGAGGTGCCTGCGTCGGCCTGCTTCATTGCGTTCTCTCGGTTGGCCATTCAATGGTCGGTGGAGCGAGTCAACGCTTCCCACTGATCGATCTCGCTGGCGGCGTGTTTGAGCTTTTCACGCACCAGGCACAGCGCGTCACTGCCCAGGAGCACGTGTGCCGGTGGTGTCGGGCTGGCGATGATCTGCAACATCGCCTGGGCCGCTTTTTGCGGATCGCCGAGCTGCTTGCCGCTCTTTTCTTCGCGCGCCTTGCGCACCGGATCGAAACTGGCGTCGTAGTCGGCAATGCTGCGCGGCGTGCGCTGCATCGAACGACCGGCCCAATCGGTACGAAATGAACCCGGCGCGACGGCGGTCACGAAGATATTGAAGGGCGCCAGCTCCTTGCTCAGCGTATCGGAGATGCCTTCGAGCGCAAACTTGCTCCCGCAGTAGTAGGCGATGCCCGGCATCGTGATCGAGCCGCCCATCGAGGTGATATTGATGATGTGGCCCGCACGCCGCTTGCGAAAGAAGGGCAGGAACGCCTTGATCACGGCAACGGCGCCGAACACGTTCACGTCGAACTGACGGCGCATTTCTTCCAGCGGTGACTCTTCGAAGATGCCTTCGTGACCGTAACCGGCGTTGTTGATCAATACATCGACCGGGCCGTGAGTCGCTTCAACCTGCGCGATAGCTTCATCAATTCGGCCGAAGTCCGTGACATCCAGAATCACCCCGTAAGCGTTATCCACGGAGAGTGATTGAAAGGCGTGCAAGTCGGCTTCCTTGCGCACGGTCCCGATGACACGGTGGCCGGCCGCGAGTGCTTCTTTGGCCAGCGCATGGCCGAATCCGCTGCTGACGCCGGTAATGAAAAGGGTCTTGGTAGTGGTCATGTCGGGCTCCGGTGAATGTGGTTCAGGTCATGGTATCCATCGCAGAAACGCTCACCTATGTCGGTTTGTCTTTGAGCATTGCCTATTCCTATCAGCGACGTGAGATAACGGTCGATGAACTTTTTGTATGGCTCCAGGCATCCAATCAGGAACAGACCCAAAGCGCTGATATCAGCCAAGGACAGACGATGACCTTTCTAATTTTCTTGTTGGCCTGCGGTGCGGCAGCGAGCACCGGGATGATTTTTCAACCGGGCCCATGGTACGAATCGCTGGTCAAACCGCGCTTCACACCGCCCAACTGGGTATTTCCCGTTGCCTGGACAACGATCTACCTGTTGCTCGCTTGGGTCGGCTATCGTCTGACCCTGACGCCCGGCAGCGAAACGGTACTCGCCTTGTGGGCGGCGCAGATTGCATTGAACACCCTTTGGACGCCGGTGTTCTTCGGCGCACATCGACTCTTCGCCGGCATGCTGATCATCACGCTGCTGTGGCTGGTGGTCGCCGCGATGGTGGTGTTGACCTTGCGCCTGGACGTGATTACCGGATTGATCCTGTTCCCTTATCTGGCATGGCTGTGTGTCGCGGCGGCGCTGAATTTTTCCATTCTGCGCAACAACCGCGAATAAAAAGGACGAAATGAAGACATCAATGGACTGGCCCGCCGACGAAAACGAGCTGGCGCAATTGCGCGCTTTCAACAAGAAACTCGCCCGGCTGCCGCGGTTTCGCATCCGCAATCGCATCACGCCGCGATTGATTCAGTTGCTGTTGCGCCTCAGCCAAATGGGCGGCGCGAGAAAGCTGCTCAAACACGGGCTCGAGGCCGAACGCAAAGTGGTGGGCGTCGACGGCAATTCCGTCCCGGTGCGGATCATCCGGCCAAAGACAAAGGCCAAAGGCGTGGTGCTGGATTTTCATGGCGGCGGTTGGGTCATCGGCAATGCGCAAATGAACGACTACCTCAACATCGGCATGGTGAACACCTGCGACGTGGCAGTGGTCTCCGTCGATTATCGGCTTGTGGTCTCGACGCCGATCGAAGGCGTCATGCAAGACTGCCTCACGGCGGCGCGCTGGCTGCTGAGCGATGACTGTCACGAGTTTGCGAACCTGCCCGTCATCGTCGTGGGCGAATCCGCCGGCGGCCACCTCGCCGCCGCGACCCTGCTGCAACTCAAACAATGGCCGGACTTGCTCGAACGGGTGAGCGGGGCGCTGCTGTACTACGGCGTCTACGACCTGACCGGAACCCCCAGCGTACGCAACGCCGGGCCCGATACCTTGCTGCTGGATGGGCCGGGGATGGTCGAGGCGCTGCAAATGCTCACCCCGGGATTGGGCGATGAAGAACGCCGGCAGGCGCCGTTGTCTCCGTTGTATGGCGACTTCACCGGGTTTCCACCGGCGTTGATGTTTGCGGCGGAGCTGGATCCGCTCAGGGATGACACGCTTGAGTTGGCTGAGCGTTGGGGCAGGGCGGCTGAGGTTGAAGTGCATTTGTTGCCGGAGACGGCGCATGGGGTGATTCATTTTCCGCTGGGGTTGGCGGGGAGGGTGGTTGGGTATGGTCGGGAGTGGGTTGGGGGACGGGTTGGTGAGGGGGGAGTGTTAGGGAAATGAATTGCTGCTGATTGGTGGGTTTTATGGAATGCTGTTTCGGCCGTAAGGAGACCATGGACACGCAGCGATTTCGCCACTAGTGTAACTGACTCATGTTGTATCTCTCTGCCGAAGGTCGCATTTTTCGCGCGAGAATCAAAAAATAAGGAGTTACACATGGGCAAGGAACGTAACCAGACATAATTAGCTAAATCATTACGTCAGATGTGTCGTCTACTACAGTTAGGTTGCAGATATGTCCCAATTTTTAGAGGCCTTCTGGCCAAATTTGGCTGCCACACTCGTCGGTATTGTACTCGGTGTTCCTATCGCTTTAGCTTTAAACGAGCTTGTTCTTCGACGACAAAGAAGATTGCAGACAGTAGACCAACATCGACAAGTGAGGGGGGCCATAGAAGTATTGGTTGCGGCGTGTCGTTACAATATCGGAGTTCTTGATACTATTCGGTCGGCGGCAGAAAGAGGAAAAGCTATGCATAGTCCTGACTTGCGACTCACTGCATGGGATGTGGTTTCACCTGTACTTTGTACAAATGTCTCGGATTCAGAAATTCTTCAAATGCTCTCCCATCATTGGCTTAGACTTAAGCGTGTCCAGGCACTATGTGACGAGATATTCGCTAGAGAAGTAGCAAAATCACTACCTCCTATAGAAGATGAACAAGTGGCTATGGAGTTCTGGAAAATCCTCCACGAAAATACCGGTAACCTTTCTGCGCACGCTTCACAGGCCATCTCAATGCTAGAACATATAAAAACAAATATTGGTACTGATAGTGCTAGCCGAGCTTTTCCACCAAAATGGCATTAGTGCTCAAATCAAAGCATCAGAAAATAGGGGTGTTTCTGAGAAACCCCCGCTTCTCTTGCAAAAAATCAAGAAATTGGAAGTGAAGAGACCTACATAGGTCGGCAGCTTGTATTGCACCACACAAAACAAGATGCCGATCCCATGCAGGTCATTAGATTCTTACACCGCGCGCTCATCCAAGCACTTCCCTCCGTCCATTCTCGTCGACTGAAAGCGTTGATGTGTTATGTCAGCGCATCACTTCGAGGGCGTCGGCTCACTCTGACATAAGCGCATGTAACTGAAATACGCTGCTGGCTGAGTGAGAAATTTCTTGGAGAACAGCATTTTGCATACTCCCCGAGCTCGCACCAAACTGCCGAATAAACTCATATGTCAATACGTAATGGCTACCTATTTAAGCAGGTAAGCGACCAGAAGAGGCAACCCATAGAGCGCGAGCGTTACAAAAAACCGAAAAACCAGCCATATATAAACGTAGACAACTTCTCCAGGGTTAGGCCTTCGATTTTCTAATGTGGCTGAATTTCTCACGCGAAATAAAAGATCATCTATATCACGATGATTTTCAGATTGAGCCAACAAGTCATGATAACTAGTTACTTGCTGCGGCGTTGCACCGCTATCTTTATCAATTTCAGCGTGAAGACGCTGTAAGCCTCGATAATTTACTCGCATTGCCAATGCTCTCCCTCGAAAGTCACGATTGGCTAGCGACAAAGAAACAGCAAGTAACGCGACAGACAAAACAGTAGCAAGTATATCGGTATTCGCCCCTAATGCTTGGGGGTACCGGATTGTGATAATCGACAGAACAGCACCCAAAGTGGCATACCATACAAGCAATAGTTGAGAATGAAGATCTAGCCATTCAAGGCGAGTGTGAGCTTGAATTCGAGCTTTGAAGGTAAACCATATGTTTTCTTTCACAGACATTGATCCGAAATATTAATTGAGAGCCATCAATAGCTGGTTGCGCAGCAGCCAAAACGGTTGTTGCAATACATTGAAGTTTCAGAATGGAAATTCCATTTCAAACACAAACTACCAGCTGGTTAGACAAAATCATTACACATAGTCACCACTCAATGATAGAATGAAACGATAACCTTCGCCAACATTTGAACACCACATTGCGTTTTTTTTTGCAGAAAAACCCATCTCGTCCATGCTTTCGGAACTTGACAAGCGTCCACGGCAGGCAAATATGGCGTTATCAAGGATTGAGCGATAAACATTGTGAACATGCCATCGTTAAAATCTCAAAGAAGTTAAGGATCGACTGAATGTCAGGCACCATATTTTTTACGTCTTACTGCCCAAGGTGTAGCTATCATGGAATTTTCAAGGTTTTGGCTAGTAGCGCAGAAAACCAGCCAGCAGTAATTGAAAAAGTACACCACGGTCAATGGCGAACATTCGACTTTGGGCTGTTCTCAATATCATCATTTTGTGAGGGCTGTAAGAACTATGTATGCGCAACGGTATCCGTAAAAAACGATGAAATTAAAAACTCAACAGCAAGTCTCAACGATTTTGCAGATAGTAGTCTGCAACTAAAAGCCAATCAAAATCTATTCATTGAGTTTGACGTCCCCGTTCTCATCCCTCCTCAAAACTTTTCGTCCCCGCCAGTGGTCAATATATTAGATCTCTTCGAACAGGCTAAGAAATGTTACAGCCTCGGGGCATGGGACTCAGTTGGGGTGATCTGTAGAAAAATTATCGATATCGAATCTATTAAAATGTGGGAGCTGCGTCATCCTAAGAAAAAGCCAGCAAGGACACTGGCGGCCCGTTTAGAAAAGTTACTAATAAAAAATATCTCAAGAAATAAAAGCATCGACATTAGAGATCAACTTGACTATGAAAAAATCGAGCATCGACTTTTTTATGATATGCACAATATAAGACTAACCGGCAATGATGCCGCGCATAGTCTGATGCTTTATCACGATGATGAAGCAGAATCTGCCTTAACTTATACAGAAAGCTTCCTTAAGCTATCAGAGCAGTGGGCGGACTCTTTCTGCAAGAGTTGACAACTAATCTCATTCGGCTACTTCTTCCTCACCAATTTTAGCGTCGTAAGTCTGAAACGTTCATTTACGACGCTACTCTTTACGCAATTGCCGTATCAACAAGGGTAGCGAGCCATCAAATTATTAATCAGTCTCACACTCAGGGCACGCCTCAGGTCTCGCACCCTTAGGGAACGACTTGAGAGCGCCGCAACCAGTACAATTGAGAACTTCCTGGAACTCTTTACAATACCCACATTTCCCTAGGTGAAATTCATTGGCGTCATGATTCAAAGCATCAAAATAGACTCCCTTTTCTTCATTGCAGCTAGAGCACTTTGCGAAGCTTACCACTTCAGAATGAACCGAAATTCCGCAGCAGTAACAATAATAAATATCCCAGCCGCCCGAAAATCCGAGTGACTCAGTGCTGCAATTAAAACATTTTAGGATCTCATCGACATCATAACTATCGCAGGCAAAATCAACGGCTTCAGCTTTAAATGCCTCACTCGCAACAAGATTTTCATAGTTCTTCTTGGTTAAAAACCGACTATGATCACTCATTTCGCCATTTGTCCAAATGTCTTTGCTAGCAAACAAAAAAAGAGCTCGAACCAACAAAGCAAAACACTCTGAAAATTTGTAGTCACTCGATACGTCTACATTAAAGTGAACGAGCTTGTTTCGTAACTGCTGCACGCCCCTGATTATTTCCAAATCATAATCCGAAAAATTTTCAACCATCTCTAAATTTTTGATCAATTTTGAGAATGGAATTGTTTGAAAGTCCCCACTCTGGAGCTTCACGCTATCAACATTTCCCACCAAAATAGCTCCAATTCCAAGCTCATCTACCAAACGATATTTAGCAAGAAGCTCTACCGAGGTTTGAATTGCCACTATCGAAAGCTTCCAACTTCTGGCGGATTGATTTTGTGCAAATAGAAGCCGTAACCCCTCATTAAGAAAATCTTTCGCATTTTGAAAAAGACTACTTGCTCCCCAATAAGTCATGAGATCGTACTCAGTAGGAGCGCCCTCAAGTTGCGCTAAGCCCTTCCAAGGTTTAATACTCATCTCCATCCTCCACTCAATAATGGCTTTAGCAGTACTGCCAAGCATCGACCAGTTATCATTACATAAAACAACCGCTGTAGCCATCTTGCGTCCTCAAGTACGTCGCCTGATGTATTCACTACATGTCGAGCATTGACCGACTCTAAAATAAATATGTTATTTAGAGATTCGGAGGTCAGCCGCAGGCGTCGCGTAGGAAAGGGGACTACAGACAAGTAGAAAAGGGGACTGATTTATTTTTCGGAAAATAAATCAGTCCCCTTTTCTCTTCAAAAGCAGTCAAAGTTACCAGCTAACGAGTAAAAATAACTAAGCTTACGTTGGTCGCGCGGAAAAAATTGGGACGGATTTATTTTTAAAAATGCCCGCTCTCAGTCAGAAACGGGCGGGCGCCCTAGGCAAGCAAATCTATCTGCTCCTGCATTTCGACCAAGATTGATAGCTTTTCCATTTCTACATTGTCGATTGGTAGTATGGTGCCATTAGTGACCTCGAAGAAGCGATCCAGCGATGATTGCGTATCTAAGCAATGGTTTAAGTAGCTGGTCATGCGCTTGAGAAGCTCACAGCTTCTAATGAACTTCCTAAAGTCGGATTCGTTAAATTCTGATACTTTTATCGTGCTGCCTCTTTTAGATATTTTTTTGCTGAATGCTCTTACGGCGAGTTCTTCGTCGCTTAGTAATTGCGGCGACCATGAGTTGTGAATTAACTTATTGCGCTCGGATATTATTTTTTTTAACTCTGTCTGAAGTTTGCTTAAGACCGCTAGTGGATCGATGGGGGTTATTTCAATTTTAAGGCCCGAATTGTTCATTTTGGCAATGTGCGATTCAAGTTCGGTTGAGATGAATACAGAGTACTTAATAAACAAGGGGGTGGCAGTGGTTTCGCCGATTATAATATCTCTGAATTCTGAGTTCTCAACTCCCTTCAATCCTCTTCTTTCCAATGACCATTCGATACCGACTTTCAATTCATCGCAAAGCTCTTCAAATATCCATGTGCTGATGCCGGAATAAAGGAAGTATTGACTTGTTTTCATGATTTGCTCTCTATAGCTTAAGTGTTGGTTTTGGATAAATAAGGTTTTGGCAAGTCTATCGGGGTGTTAGGAGGAGAAAAGGGGCGCGTTTATTTTGTCAGAGCGTTGTATATTGAGCTCTTTGAAGGAAATCCTTTAGAGCAGCCTGATAAATAGTTAATGGTGGGTTGTCGGCCTCGACCATGGCAAATGGAATCAATATTATATGTGAAAATGATGTGGAGCTTATTGAATAGGCTTTTTGTCTGCAGAAGCCATGATCGTTATTCAGTGTGAAACTAAATTTTAACAGGTTTGGCCTTGTACACCAGCTAGGAATCAAACCAAGACTCAAGCCAGTCAAGTATTCTTGTCCGCAAGCACCGCCAAACGGAAACTCTGATATTTTGATTTCTAATGAAGGGAGGGGCGAATCTGTAAGCCTGGAGCTAAGGTCTTTCGCATTTGGAATGGCTTTTTGTGTCGCAGCGTATGCGTCCTTACCAAAGCGACTGGTTTTCAATAGGGAGTCAATTTCGTAACTGTAGCTAGAGATGGTTTCTGTTGTTCCGGTCTCAACGTGTTCGCTGACTGCCGGCGTGGACGCATATGAAGTCCATTAGCTATTAAGCGGTGCATGCTCAGTTTTCATCCCAGTTATTAATTGGCCAGCCCGAACAAAGGGAACTACTCCCGACCAACCCGTTTGAGCCAACTCCAGAATGGATCGCTCGATTCCAGCGCATCCATACTTTCGGTATCGTGAACAACCTCCGACGCTCTCGCCGGAATGCTCAACCCAAGTGTCCGCTCCACATGGGCCCGCAACAGAAGCGGCGGTGGCGGGTAATCGTCATCGCCGTATTCCTTCTCACGCACTTCTTCAGGCGTCAGCTGGAACTGCTCTGGCCAGCAGAGTTCGTCGTACCCGATCGCCAGCAGGCGCAATAGATCCTGCACGTTGTCGGTCAACACACAGAGCATGTCGGATCCTGACCCCGAACCCAGATGGACAATTCGTTGCTGCCCATTGTCGTCCAACCACAGTCCGGCCCATGAACCGTCGCCACCGGTCCTCAGGAATATCGTCAGTCGGTGATTCACTTCGGGATCGTCACTTCGGGTCCATAGCGCGGTGAAGGCAGGATCTGGGACGTAGAAAGTTGTCGTGGCGATATCGCTGTTTTCAGGTTCCGGATGCAGGGTCATGTAGCGCACGCCATCGCGGTGTGTCCGGACACAGCCGTGTTCTTCCAATAGCTGAAGGGCTTGCTCCAGTAGTGATGGCATCGGATTGCTGATGGGGAAGGCCGCGCTGATTTCCTCGGTGAACTTCATTTCTTTCTTGATCCAGGTGTGTGTTGACGAAGGGTAATGGGGATGACGATAAACAGACCATCCCTCCCATGAGATCTTTAAAAAAACAAAGGGCGAGGGCCGCTCTTGATCCGCCCGTTTAACCACCCCAAAAAACCTGTTTAAAAGACACCAACCGTTACGCCATCAAGGCTACATCACCTTGCGTCATTGCCTACGACTACGCCAGAATCCGCCGGCTTGTGCGTCTAGGGTGGGGGTTTTATCGTTTCCGGGTCACTGAAAAACAGTGATCGGGTTTGGTAGCCCGGTTTACCTGTCGCATCGCAACACCAGTTTGCAGGGGCTCTTTCGTCCTCTGTTTTATGGTGGTCATGCGTAGGGCGTCTTCGGACGCGCCGGGTATCCAGGTGACCGGTCTACCAACCTCCGTATGGCCACCACCCTCGTTTGGTAGCGAGGTTGATGGCTCCACTTTCTCACCCTGGAGTTACATCTATGATCAAGCCAACACCCAACCCACCAGAAACCGATCCAGTCTCACCCTACCAATTCCCCGATTCCCGCACCCTCAACGAAGCCGCCGAGCGCGCCCTCGACCACTACCTCACCCCGCAACAACGCATCATGGGCAGCCACACCACGCACGATCCCATGTTCCTGGCCAACCCGGCCTACAACAGCGAATCCCTCCTGGCCAACGCCAGCGAATCCCTCGACTCCGCCAGCGAAATGCTCAGCAACTTCGCCGCGATCCTGGAGCCTGCGCACCGCAAAACCGCACTGGGCATCGCGCAAGTGGTGATGGTTGCGGGGCTGGCGGTGAATCAGGCGTTGGATCATGTCGAGGTGAAGACGTAAGCGGCTGAACGCTGTAGCCCAGTAGCCGGAAAGAAAATGGCCGAGGTTGTCAGGTGACACTGACGACCTCGGCCATTTTCCTTTTCTCCTGCACATCTCAACGTTCTCCGCTGTCTGGCCCTGAAACGGGTTCACAACTGTTTCAGGGCCAGACACCCTTTATCGCTTTTTCGGTCCCCCCACAGGTTGGCCTGGAAAATCAGGAGTGAACCGGGTAATCCACATAGCCACGCTGGTCGCCGCCAAAGAACGTGCTCGGGTCGGGGATATTGAGAGACAACCCGTCGCGAATTCGCCTTGGCAGATCGGGGTTGGCCAGAAACGGTCGGCCGAACGCGATGATGTCCGCGCGGCCATCAATCAGGGCCTGTTCCGCCGTCTCGGGGTCGTAGCCTCCGGCGATCATCAGCACGCCGTCCCAGGCCGCACGCAACTGACTGATGATGGCATCCCAGCGCGGATCGTAGTTTTCATCTTTGACGGTGCCTACGACGGCGGGCTCGACCAGATGCAGATAGGCCAGTTTCCAGCGATTCAACGAACGCACGATATAGCCGAACGTCGCTTCAGGCGTCTCATCGCCCATGCCCATGAAGCGCCCCATTGGCGTCAGACGAACGCTCACGCGCTCTTCACCGATTTCGTCGACCACGGCGGCGACCACTTCCAGCAACAGGCGTGCGCGATTTTCCAGGTTGCCACCGTACGAATCTTCGCGCTGGTTACTGTTGCTGTTGATGAATTGATCGAGCAGATAACCATTGCCTGCGTGAATTTCCACGCCATCCATCCCGGCGTTGAGCGCATTGCGCGCGGCCCGGCGGTAGTCGCTGATGATGTCGGCTATTTCCGACGTCTGCAGTGCGCGCGGTACCGGCACATCTCCCCAGATCCCGTTGCCATCCGCGTCGACGATGAAGGTCTTGCCTGGTACGGGCAATGCACTCGGGGCCACCGGCAATGCGTTGTCGGGTTGAAAACTGGGGTGCGATACGCGACCCACATGCCAAAGCTGCATGAAGATCAACCCGCCGGCCTCGTGTATCTGGCGGCTGACTTCGCGCCAGGCTTGCACCTGTTCATCGCTGTAGATTCCAGGCGTCCAGGCATAGCCCTGGCCCTGGCGGGAAATCTGCGTTGCTTCGGTGATGATCAACGCGGCACTTGCGCGTTGGCGGTAGTACTCGGCGTTCATGGCCGTCGGGATGTCGCCGGGTTGTCCGGCGCGCGAGCGTGTCAACGGCGCCATCGCCACCCGATGGGGGAGTGTGTAGGGGCCCAGGGCGATAGGGCGGAACAGGTGCTGCGTCATGAGTGTTCTCCAGTCTTTGAAAAGCGTCGGCAGAGGGTGTCGGACGCTGGGTCTGGCACCGGATGGCCTTACGTTAAGCGGCTGCGCAGCGCTTGATAATCCATGCGTGTCGCTACGCTGCATTGCGTGAAGTGCAACGCTGCGACGTTCAGGACGGTTGATCCGAGCGGGTCAGAGGAAGGTTCAACCAGCGCCGGCCCGTGGCGTTCGCCAAGGCATTGCCGATGGCCGCCGCCATGGGGCCCTGGACGATTTCGGCAGCCCCCAGAAACGGCTGTCCGGGCTGGTCGAGCAGATGAACGTCGACCTTTTTCGGTACCTGCGTAAAGCGCAGGATCGGGTAGCCACTCCAGTCGTAGCTGCGTATGCCGCCGGCGTCATAGGCGACTTTTTCATACAGCGTCCAACTTGTGGACTGGACAATCCCGCCTTCGACCTGATTGCGCAGCCCATCGGGATTGACGATCTGTCCCACGTCCACTGCCGTGACGACATGATCGATCTGCACTTCGCCGGTCTGCGGATGCACCCGAAGACGCACGGCGATGGCGCAATAGCCCATGATGTTTTTGTAGCGAGCGAATGCGAAGCCGAGGCCCGTGCCAGGCTCGCTGCTTTTTTGCGGCCAGTCGACAGCGTCGCGAACCTGCTCCACCACGGCCCGTGCCCGGGGATCCGTCAGGTGCGCAAGGCGCAAGGCAACCGGATCGACCCCGGCCCTGGCGGCCAACTCGTCCAGGCACGCTTCAATCGCGAAGATGTTGATGTGCGCGCCGAGTGAGCGCATGGCCGAGGTGCGAAACGGCATCTCGGTGACGAAATTCATGTTGATGCGCTTGGAGGCCAACGTGTACAGCGGCACCGCATTGCGATCGCCGTCGCCTTCAGGTTGTGCGATGGGCACTGACGGCGCGGAGACGAAGGGGCGAGCCAGAAGTCGCGCCGGAAGCAATCGTCCGGCATTGACGATGCGTTCGTTGTGCGGTGTTGTCCACAGTTCATAATTCCAGTCCTGCAGTCTTCCGTGTGCATCAAGGTTGGCTTGCACTTCGGTGACCATTGCTGAGCTGTAGGGCTCCCAGAGGTTCTCCTGTTCGCGCATCCATTGCACTCGCACCGGCGTGCCCGGCAGTTGCATCGCAATTAGCGCGGCGTCGGCCGCTGCATCGTCTGCGCCGTTGTGGCCGTAACAGCCAGAGCCTTCGGTATGGATACAACGAACACGCTCTGGCGGTAATCGCAGCATTTCGGCGATCCCGGCACGCAGGGGATACACGCCCTGAGTGTGGGTCCAGACGGTGAGGGTGCCGTCCTTGAACCAGGCCACGGCGCATGACGGGCCGATGGAGCCGTGCATCAGATACTGCTTGGTCACGCGTGCGCGATAGCTGTTGTCGGTCGTGCCCCGCGGCGTGCCCTCCAGGCTGATGGGGTAGCGGCGTGAGGGGAGGCTCTCCAGCAACCCATGGATGTCCTGCGCCTCGGGTATCGCCTGTCCGCCAGTCCAGCGCGCCGATTCGTATCCGCTGCGCATGGCTTTGATGGCTTGCCACTCGTCACGCGCCACCACGGCCAGATAGTTGCCGTCGCGAATCACCTGCACCACACCGGACAGCGTTTTGATCGACTGCGCGTCGAAGGCTTCCAGCGTGCAGCCCGGCCGAGGCGGGCGAATGACCCGGGCGTGCAACATGCCCGGCAGCCGTATGTCCTGAACAAACGCGGCGCCGCCGCTGACTTTGGCCGGAATATCCAGCCGTTGCAGCGAATGGCCGATCACCTTGAATAACGTCGCGGACACGCTCGGCGATTCGGCTTTGGCGTAGAGGTGCAGATCGACGTTTCTGACCGCATCGGCGTAGGACATTGTTTGTCCGGTGGGGCCGTGAATGATGCCTTCCCGAGTCGTCAGCCGGGCAGGTGCTAGCTCCCAGCTTCGCCCGGCCGACTCCAGCAGCAGCTCTCGCACCTGTGCCGCCGCGTTGAACAGCGCGGTTCCGCTGTCGAAAATGCTGTGGCTGCCGGCGGTATAGCCCTCGTTTGGCGTCAGTGCGGTGTCGGCGGTCAGCAGGTTGATCGCTGTCGGGGACACCTCCAGACGTTCAGCGGCAATTTGCAGCAAGGCTGTTTTGACGCCGGTGCCCAGTTCAACCTTGCCGGTGTAGACGGTGATGCCTTCAGGGCCGACGCGGATCCAGGCATCAAGCCAGGGGTTGGTGCGCAGGCTGCCGGGGAGGTCAGGCGCCAGCACCACGGTGCCAAGCGTATCGACTTCGGTGTCCGCCCAGGCACGCCGCGTTGCGGGCAGCAGGGTAAACGCTACCAGCAAGGCGCCTCCACGCAAGAACGCGCGGCGGCCGTGGTCGACCTCTTTGACCCCTGTCATGGTGCGCTCCCGTTTTGCCCGGCCACCAGGCTGATCGCTTCGATAATTCGCAAGTGAGTGCCGCAGCGACACAGGTTGCCTGCCATGTGCTCGCGAATGGTCTCTTCGTCCGGGTGTGGGTTGCTTTCCAGCAATGCCTGCGCGCGCATCAACATGCCGGCAATGCAGTAACCGCACTGGGCCGCCTGTTTGTCGATAAAGGCTTGCTGCAAAGGGCCGGGATGTTCGGCGGTGCCGAGGCTTTCGACCGTTCTGATTTTTTTGCCATCAAGGCCCGCGCAGGGTGTCAGGCAGGCAAAAACAGGCTGGTCATCGACGATGACGGTGCAAGCGCCGCATTGCCCCAGACCGCACCCGTATTTGGCGCCGTTCAATCCCAGATGATTGCGCAGTGCGTAGAGCAGCGGCATGTCAGGTTCCAGCTCCAGAGTCTGGACGGCGCCGTTGACGTTGAGCGTGAGATGGGTCATTTCGTCTCCTGACGTAGCGCTTCGAGGGTGGCAGAAAGGTCGGTCCAGGGCTGGTCGGGTCTGGCTTGTCGCCGCAGGTATGTCGCCAGGGCGGTGAGTTGATCGTTGTCGAGGCTGGCGGCAAACGGCGGCATCACCGGTCCGGGCAAGCCCGGTGTTGCCGGGATGCCTTCAAACACGGTTTTCAGGAAATTGCGCGGGTGTAAGGCTTGCAGCGCTGAGGTGCGATCCAGTGACGGACGCCCGTCGATTTCGCGCATAGGCGCTGCGGCGGCATGGCAGCCGGCGCAGGCGCTGGCGAACAGCAGGGCGCCCGTGGACTGATCGGAGGGGCCTGCGTTCGCCGTTGCATCTTGAGTTTCGGTGACCGCGCTTTTTGCCGGCAGGCTCAGCAGATACTCGGCAATCGCCTGTGCATCACCGACCGGCAAGCCAGCCAGACCGAGGCTGACCGGGCGCATCGGCCCGGCCGCCGTGCCGTGTCCGTCCACCACTTCTGCCCGCAGGTAGCTCACCAACTGATCGTTGCTCCACGCGTTTGCACGGTGAGCCATGCCGAGCAGCGACGGTGCTTCCCAGCCGTCCACGACACCGCCCGACAGGCTTTCGCCGGACTTCTCGGCACCGATCAGGTTCAACGGTGAATGACAGCCTGCGCAATGGCCGGGCCCTTCGACGAGGTAACGCCCGCGATTCCATGCATCTGACTGCTGCGCCATCGGCGTCAGTGGTTTCGCATGCAGGAACAGCAGATTCCAGAACGACACCAGCGGGCGGATGTTCATCGGGAAATTCATGCGGTTTTCCCGGGCCGGCGAGTTCACGGCCGGGCCGCTCATCAAATAGGCATACGCATCGGCGATGTCCTCTGCGGTCATGCGCCGGTAGTGAACGTACGGAAAGGCCGGGTATAGGAAGTGGCCGTCGCGGGAGATTCCTTCACGCATCGCCCGCTCGAACGCCGGCAGCGACCATTGCCCGATGCCGGTCTGCGGATCGGGTGTGATGTTGGTGCTGTAAAGCGTGCCGAACGGCGTCACCAGGGGCAGTCCCCCAGCCAGGTATTGGCCGCCGGGACGTGTATGGCACACCGCACAGTCACCGGCCTCGACCACTCGCGCACCGCGCTGCAGTTGCTCGGAACTGAATGTTCGCGGGCGTTCGACGGGCGCGATCGCCGGGTGCCACATCAGTACGACGGCTCCGATTGCACCGAGCGAAGCGAGGACTGCTGCGCTGATCCACAGAGGCCTGGATCTCAAGAACTGACCTTTCATGAGAACGTGACATGCGAGAGACGCGGGGCGGGCATCGATGACGGATTCGGGACCATGAAGAGCTCCTTGGGCGACCGGGAAGGGGCGCCGATGGGGAGCCCTGTGCCAAGTACCCAAGAGTAGAGAGGGTGTCGGCGTTCGAGTATTGCCGGAGCGCGCAACAGAGTATTGCGTCAACAGCAACGGGCAGTTCGTTGCGGATGACGCATCACTCAATTGCCCGAAGGATGGATTCTCGGTGTCGACCGCAGCCCTTAGCCTTGCCATCACTTTCGCGAATCATATGAGGTGTCACCATGCTCACGGGTAACCCGGCCGCCGCGGCCAAGGCCGAACAAACCGCTTCTCTCTCCGGCCTGATGGTCGCCTTCCTTGCGTTTTGCTGCGGCGCGGTCGTGGCCAATCTCTATTACGCGCAACCCATTGTCGAACTGATCGCGCCGCAGATCGGCCTGTCCAGCGCCAATGCCAGCCTGATTGTTTCGCTCACGCAGTTGGGTTATGCGTTGGGACTGCTGTTGCTGGTGCCACTGGCCGATCTCATGGAAAACCGACGTCTGGTGGTGGGATTCACTCTCGCGGCGAGCGCGACCCTGATGGGGGCCGGCCTCACGCATTCGCCATCGATGTTCCTCGTTCTGTCGTTGTTGATCGGTCTGACTTCGGTAGCGGTGCAGATTCTGGTGCCACTGGCTGCGCATCTGGCGCCTGAAGCAACCCGTGGCCGCGTGGTGGGTAACATCATGAGCGGCTTGTTGCTGGGCATTCTGCTGTCGCGCCCGCTGTCGAGCCTGTTGGTGGAAGTATTTGGCTGGCGCGGGGTGTTTTTCAGCGCGGCGGCACTGATGGCTTTCATCGCCCTGATCACTGCGATTGTGCTGCCGCGGCGTGTTCCGTCACATCAGGCGACTTACGTGGCGTTGATCGGCTCGGTGTTTGCGCTGGCTCGTCGTTATCCGGTTCTGCGCCAGCGTTCCTTGTATCAGGGATTGTTGTTTGCCAGTTTCAGTCTGTTCTGGACCCTCGCGCCCATCGAGCTGATGCGTCACCACGGTTTCAGCCAGGTGCAGGTTGCGATTTTTGCTTTGGTCGGCGCCGTCGGTGCGATCGCAGCGCCAATTGCCGGACGCTTGGCCGACGCCGGGCATACCCGGCGCGGGACACTCGTTGCACTGCTGCTGGCACCGGTCTCCTTGCTGATTGCTGCATTGCCCGGCAGCAGTTACATCTGGCTGGTCGTCTGTGCGGTACTGCTGGACTTCGCCGTGCAACTGAACATGGTGCTGGGCCAGCGCGAGGTGTACGCCATCGATCCGCACAGCCGTGCGCGCCTCAATGCCGTGTACATGACCAGCATTTTCGTGGGCGGGGCGTTGGGATCGCTGGTGGCGAGCCCTCTCTACGAGCATTTCGGCTGGCAGCTGTCTGCCGTCAGCGTGGCATTGCTGCCGGCGCTGGCCCTGGCGATGTTCCTGGGGCGCAAGGCAAATGCCTGAGGAGCTGGAATCGCGGGGGCCGATGGGGCACGGTCATACAAGACGCCTGGCGTTTGGTGATGCACAATCAGCCCCGTTCCTTTTCGACCGGGTCGCGCTTATGGACAAGTTACTGGCACTGAAGATGTTTGTTGAAACCGTGCGTTGCGGCGGGTACTCCTCTGCGGCGCGCAAACTCGGTATTTCGACTTCATCGGTGACTCGCCAGGTGGCGGGGCTGGAACACGAGCTGGGTGCCAGCCTCCTCAACCGCACGACACGCAACACCAGCGTGACCGTCGCCGGGCAAAACTATTTCGAGAAGGCTGTGGCCATTCTTGATGCCATCGACGAGGCAGACGCGATCGTCGCGGACCGTGGAAGCGAGGCGCAAGGGTGTTTGCGCATCAGCGTTCCGGTGGAATTTGGTCGAAGGATCATCGCCCCCCATCTGGGCCGGTTGCTCGAACGACATCCGGGACTGGAATTAAGCATTGCGTTGAGCGATCAGGTCAGCGACCTGCTGAGCGAACAGATCGATGTGTCGGTGCGTCTAGGGTCGTCAGTGGTCAGTGAAGACATCGTCAGCAAGCGGGTCGGCGCTTTCGAACGCTGGGTGGTGGCCAGTCCGGATTACCTGAGTCGTCACTCGGTGCCATGTCATCCCCGTGACTTGCTCGAACACGCCTGCCTGCGCTTCGATTACGCGGGTTCTCACCAGAACTGGACGTTCCAGGGCGATGAGGAAACCATCCAGCTTAATGTGCACGGTCGCCTGCAAAGCAACAATGCCGACATCCTGCGAGAAGCGGCGGTGGCGGGCGGCGGGGTGACATTGCTGGCCGACTGGCTGGTACGCGACGATGTCGCCGCAGGCCGGCTGACACGGTTGCTGGCACGTTATGAAGTCAACCCCGGCAGTGCGAGCAGTTGCATCAATGTCTTGTATTTGCCCAATCACCGGGGCTCGAGCCGGATCAATGTATTCATTGATTTTCTTGAGGAGATTCTTGCGCCAGGTTCATAGACCTCACGCACACACAGCATCTCTGCCCCCTTGCCATCGTCACAATTGCGTAGGAAATACCCGATATTTATTTCGCAGAATTCCTACATTTTGTTTGCCTCTCCAGCAAAAAACGTGGTTATTATCCGCCGGCGCTTCGGGTCACAAACCCGGCGCCAGAAGATTGCCGTGTGTCTACAGACCCGGCAGTCGCAGCCGATCGGGACCACCCTGGCGCTGTCATCCCCGCGCAGGTTGTTCCTCGTCGTTGACCCTCAAATGGAAGTCGAGGTTTCAATTGATCACGCGGTTTGCAATTGTCGATGCAATGGACAGGGCGACGGACGTCGTCAACGATTCAGTCATCTCCCCGGCTGCTTGCGCGAACCGCGCCGCAGTGTTCTTCGCCAGCCTTTCTCCCCCAGGTTCCCCGTGTGTGCTTGCGTGCGACACAAGTCTGCACGCGCGCGCCGCGCCATCTTCCTGAATTCGAATGACCGAACCGGTACTTGATGCCGGAGCCTGACTGGCGGGGCGCGTGCTGTCTCTGCCTGATCACAAAAATAATGCAGTCATGGACGGTAGCCTCCGATGCTCGACAACACTTCCTTGCGTGGGACGAATTCCGCGCAGCCCGACGTTTCATCCTTGATTCCGTTCGACACCGATCTGTGTGTGCACGGTCTGTTTGAAGCGCAGGTGCTGCGCAACCCCGAGGCCATTGCCGTCCGCTGGCAGGAAGAGGCGCTCAGTTACCGCGATCTCAACGCCCGCGCCAACCGTTTGGCCCATCACCTGCGCAGCCTCGGCGTCGGGCCGGACGTGCGAGTCGGGATTTGCCTCGAGCGTTCGCTGGAAATGCTGGTGGGCGTGCTTGCGGTGCTCAAGGCCGGTGGCGCCTATGTGCCGCTGGATCCGGCGTATCCGCAGGCGCGACTGGCGCACATGCTGGCCGACAGCGCGCCGCCGGTAGTGTTGACCCACGGTCAGGCGCGGCATGTTTTGTTGGTTGCGCTTGAACAGTCGGCCAATGCACCGACGGTGCTCGATCTGGGCGATTCAACGCATTGGGCTTCACAGTCACCTGACAATCCTGATCCTTACGCGACAGGCCTGACACCCCGGCACCTGGCCTACGTGATCTACACCTCGGGTTCGACCGGCACCCCGAAAGGCGTGATGGTCGAGCATCGCGGGCTGATCGCCGTGAGCGTTGCCTGGGCACAACTCTATGCCTTGGGCGAGCCGATCAACCACCTGCAAATGGCCGGGTTTTCCTTCGACGTGTTCAGCGCCGACCTGATTCGTGCACTGGGTTTTGGCGGCACGCTGGTGCTGTGCCCTCGGGACACTTTGATGGACCCGCCGGCCCTGTATCGTTTGATGCGTGAAGCGCAGATCGGTTTTGCCGACTTCGTCCCGGCGCTGCTCAATCCCTTGCTGGCCTGGGTTGAAGAGACCGGCCATGACTTGTCATTCCTGCGCACCGTGGTCTGCGGCTCGGACATCTGGACCGCCCACAGCGCCCGGCAATTGCGCAAGCTGTGCGGTGATCGGGTGCAGATCGTTCAGGCCTATGGCGTGACTGAAGCGAGCATCGACAGCACCTGTTTCGAGTTCACCGAAAGCAGTCAGGCCGACGGCGTACTGCCCATCGGCCGGGCGCTGCCCAACACCCGGATTTACCTGCTCAACGAGCAAGGCTTGCCCGTCGCCGAGGGTGTCGCAGGCGAGTTGTACGTCGGTGGCGTCGGCGTGGCGCGGGGTTATCTGAATCTGCCTCAACTGACCGCCGAGCGTTTCATCGACAGCCCGTTCGTGGCGGGCGAACGCCTTTACCGCACTGGGGATATGGCGCGTTGCCGGGCCGACGGCCAACTGGAATTTCTCGGCCGCAACGATTCCCAGGCCAAGTTGCGCGGTCTGCGTCTGGAACTGGGAGAAATCGAAACCCGGCTGGCGGACATCCCGGGCGTGCGCGAAAGCGTGGTGTTGCTGCGCCAGGACAGTCCCGGTGAACCGCGTCTGGTCGCCTACTACTGCGAAAAACCAGACACAACGCTGAGTCCGCGCTCCCTGCGTGAACAACTGAAAGTCAGTCTGCCGGACTACATGGTGCCGACCGCATTCGTGCGTCTCGAAGTACTGCCGCTGACCGCCAACGGCAAGGTTGATCGGCCCGGTTTACCGGCGCCGGACACCGAGGCGTTCGATCAGCAGGAATACCAGGTACCCCAAGGCTCGCTGGAAACCGCGCTCGCTGCGATCTGGGCCGACGTGCTCGGCGTTGAGCGGGTCGGGCGTGAGGATCAGTTCTTTGCCCTCGGCGGGCACTCGTTGCTGGTGATGCGCGTGCTGGCGCAGGTTCGCCATACGCTGGGGCTGGAAGTCGCGCCGTCGACGCTGTTTGCCGCACCCGTTCTGAAGCTGTTCGCCGAACGGTTGCAAGCCAGTCAGGCTGCGGCTCGTCCAGCCATTACGGCCCTTGAACGGACGGGCGCGCAAACGTTGTCGTCTGCCCAGCAGCGCCTGTGGTTTCTGGCACAAATGGAGGGCGGTAACGCGGCGTATCACATGCCATTGAACCTGCGTTTGCGGGGTTCGCTGGACGTTCCGGCGCTCGAACGCAGCTTCAATCAACTGGTGGCGCGCCATGCTGCGCTGCGCACGACATTCATCGCCGTTGAAGGGGAAGGGCGGCAGCAGGTTTCGCCTCCCGCGCACAGCATTCGACTGACCGTCACCGATCTGCAAGGTCCCGTTGCTCAAGAGCGTCTCACCCGGTTGATCGACGAAGAGGGCGCCCGGCCGTTCGATCTGAGCAGTGGCCCGCTGATGCGCGTAAGTCTGGTGCGACTGGCGGCGGATGACCATGTGCTGATGCTGACCCAGCACCACATCATCTCCGATGGCTGGTCGATGGGCGTGCTCACCCGGGAACTGGGGCAACTGTATGAAGCGGCGTTGCAGGATCGCGATGATCCGCTGCCGCCATTGCCCGTGCAGTACGTGGATTACGCCGTGTGGCAGAAGCAATGGCTGACCGGCGACGTGCTGGAGCAGCAAAGCCGTTACTGGCGCGAAACCCTTACCGGCGCGCCGGTACTGCTGGAGTTGCCGACCGATCACAAGCGTCCGCCCGTGCAGGATTATCTCGGCGGTTTTGTCCCGCTGGTCTTCGACGAAGTCTTGACCGCACGCCTGAAGGCTCTGGGCATGCAGCAAGGCACCACGCTGTTCATGAATCTGCTGGCCGGTTTTTCGCTGTTGCTGTCGCGTCTGTCGGGGCAGGACGATGTGGTGATCGGCGTGCCATCGGCCAACCGTCCGCAGCAGGAACTGGAAGGGCTGATCGGTTTCTTCGTCAACACACTCGCGCTGCGCATGACCCGGTCCGGCACGCCGTCAGTGGCGCAATGGCTGCAGCAGGCGCGCCGGGTGGCGCTGGGCGCTCAGGAACATCAGGACCTGCCGTTCGAGCAAGTGGTGGAATTGCTCAATCCACCGCGCAGTCTGGCCCACAGTCCATTGTTCCAGGTGCTGTTTGCCTGGGAGCAGGATCAGGATTCCGATCTGCTGTTGACCGGGCTCGACGTCACCCCGGTCGAAAGCAGCCATCACGTGGCCAAGTTCGATCTGCAACTGGCACTCCATGAGCGTGACGGGCAAATCGTCGGCGGTCTGGAATACGCCTCGGGCCTGTTCGAACGCGGCACCGCCAAGCAGTTTGGCGAGTACCTGCGCCGGGTGCTGATGCAGATGGTCGAGGACAGCGAGCAGCCGCTGACGAGGATCAAGCTGCTGAGCGCCGAGCAACACCGGCAGATCATTCATGACTGGAACCGCACGGCACGGGATACGTTGTCAGTGCCCGGTTGTGTGGCGCGATTCGAAACACAGGCTCGGCAAACGCATGACGCCGTGGCGTTGCTCGCCGACCGTGAGCAACTGAGCTACGGCGACCTGAATCGCGCCGCCAACCGACTCGCGCATTACCTGATCGAACAAGGCGTCGGCCCCGAACATCGCGTCGGCCTGTGCCTGGAACGCTCGCCACAAATGGTTATCGGCCTGTTGGCGATCCTCAAGGCCGGCGCGGCGTACGTGCCGTTCGATCCGGCTTACCCGAGCGAGCGTCTGGCGTTCATGTTCAGCGATGCCGCGCCGACCTTGCTGTTGACGCAATCGAGCCTGATGGCCGGGCTGCCGGCCAACGAGGCGAAGATCTGCTGCCTGGACACTGACGCATCGCAATGGGCACAACACCCCACTGATGATCCACAGGTCACGGTGGCCCCGGAAAACCTCGGCTACGTGCTCTACACCTCCGGCTCCACCGGCCGCCCCAAAGGCGTCGCCCACAGCCGTCGCGCACTGGACAATCTGATTGCCTGGCAGCTCGACCAGACCACGGCACCACAGCGCGTTCTGCAATTCGCCTCGCTGAACTTCGACGTTTCTTTCCAGGAAGTCTGCAGCACGCTTTGCCAGGGCGGCAGCCTGTTGTTGATGACCGAAGACAGCCGCAAGGACCTTGCGGCGCTGCGCCCGACCCTGGTGGCCGAAGGCGTGCAACGGGCGTTCCTGCCATTCGCCGTGTTGCAGCAACTCGCCGGCCTGACCGAGGCCGATGCTCCGATGCCGGCCGGCGGTTGCGAAATCATCACCGCCGGCGAAGCCCTGCAAATCAATGATGAGCTGCGCGGGTTTGTCCGCGGGCTCGGCGGCGCGCAGTTGCACAACCAGTACGGACCGACCGAAACCCATGTGGTCAGCCAGTTCAGTCTCGACTGCAACGAGGCCGAATCCTGGCCGGACGCGCCGCCCATCGGCCGGCCCATCGCCAATGCGCGGCTGTACGTGCTGGATGAGCACTTGAATCCAGTCCCGGTCGGCGTGACGGGCGAGTTGTACATCGCCGGCGCCTGTCTGGCCCGGGGGTACCTGAACCGCCCGGACCTGACCGCCGAACGTTTCCTGCCGGACCCGTTCAGCGATGAGCCGGGTGCGCGGATGTACCGCAGCGGTGACCTCGCGAAGTTCCAGGCTGACGGCAACGTGCAATACCTGGGACGCATCGACCAACAGGTGAAGCTGCGCGGTTTCCGCATCGAACTCGGCGAGATCGACAGTCTGTTGCACCAGCAGCCCGGCGTGCAGGAAGCCGCCGTATTGCTGCGTGAAGACGTGGCCGGGGACAAGCGTCTGGTGGCCTATGTGGTCGGCTCGGCAACCAGCGAAGTGTTGCGCGCCGAATTGCAACGCCAGTTGCCCGAACACATGATCCCGAGTGCCTGGGTCCGGCTCTCGCAACTGCCGCTGACCCGCAACGGCAAGCTCGACCGACAGTCGCTGCCGGCGCCGGAACGCAGCGCCGGGGCGACTTACGAGGCGCCGCGCAACGACACCGAACGGCAGATGGCCGAAATCTGGGCCGAAGTGCTCAAGTGCGAGCGGGTCGGCATTCACGACAATTTCTTTGATCTTGGCGGCCACTCGCTGCTGGCTACACGGATGATCTACGCGATCAACCAGCGCATGGGCGCGCAACTGTCCCTGAGCAGTCTGTTCCAGACGCCGGTGTTGCTGGATCTGGCGGCGCAGGTCTCGCGTAATGAACAGAGTGAAGAACCGGCGTTCATCCAGATCGAGCCGGATCGCGGCAATCGACATGAACCGTTCCCCCTGACCGATATCCAGCAGGCCTACTGGTTCGGTCGAGAGGCCACGGTCAGCCTCGGCGGCGTCAGCGCCCACGGCTATGAAGAGCTGCGCATTCCCGAGTTCGATGCCGAACGTTTCGAGCAGGCGTTGAATCGCATGATCCAGCGTCACGACATGCTGCGCGTGGTGTTCCTCAGCGACGGCACGCAGCAGGTTCTGGCGCAGGTGCCGACCTATCACATGCCGCGCAGCGATCTGCGCGGTTTGCCCGCCGACGTGGCGCAACGCACCCTTGAAGCAACCCGCGAACGTCAGTCCCATCAGGTGCTGGATGCCAGTCGCTGGCCGCTGTTCGAGTTCAGCCTGTCGTTGCTTGATGACGGCATCACTCATTTGCATATCAGCCTTGATGCGTTGATTGTCGACGCCGCGAGCACGCAGATTCTCGCTCGCGAACTGATGGCGTTCTACGTTGATCCGAACCTGGAGCTGGCAGAGCCGGGCCTGACTTTCCGCGACTATGTGCTGGCCGAACAGCAGCTGCGCAACGGCCGCCGCTACGAGCAGGCGCTGGGCTACTGGCGCGAGCGGGTGACCACTCTGGCCCCGGCGCCGGACCTGCCGCTGGTGCGTCAACCCGAAAGCATTGCCAACCCGCACTTCACCCGCCGTGATCGCGACATGTCGGCGGCGCAGTGGGCGCAGCTCAAGGCCGTGGCCAAACAGTTTGCGGTGACGCCGTCGGTGATGCTGCTGACCGCGTTCAGCGAAGTGCTGGCGCTGTGGAGCCGCACGCCGCGTTTCACCCTGAGCCTGCCGCTCTTCAACCGCATGCCGCTGCATTCGGACGTTGATGAAATCATCGGCGACTTCACCTCGCTGGTGCTGCTGGAAGTCGGCATCGACGGAACACAAACCTTTACCGACAAGGCCCGTGCCGTGCAGGCGCGGCTCTGGCAAGACATTGATCACTCAGTGGTCAGCGGTGTCCGGGTGCTGCGCGAACTGTCCCAGGCTCGCGGCGTGCAGCAGACGGCGATGCCGATCGTGTTCAACAGCACGCTGTCGGAAGCGGCGCCGGAACTGGCCGAATTTAACCTGGCCGACGCGTTGAACGCCAAGCACATGCACAGCATCACTCAGACCCCACAGGTATGGCTCGACCACACGTTGCTGGAGCTGGAAGGGCGGCTGTTGTTCAACTGGGACAGCATCGACGAACTGTTCCCGCAAGGCATGATCGAGCAGATGTTTGTCGCCTATAACACGCTGCTGGATCGCCTGTGCGAGCCGCAAGCATGGGCCGCGAACACGCCACAACTGCTGCCGCAGGCACGGTTGCCGGCACCGGTCGATATTCAGCAAACGCTGCCATTGATGCACGAACTGTTCGAACGTCAGGCCCTGGCCACACCGGATGCACTGGCAGTGATCGGCACGCGACAGCTGACGTACGCCCAGTTGCGCAGCGAGGCCCGACAACTCGGCGCCCGGCTGCAAGCGCAGGGCGTGGTGCCAAACCGGTTGGTGGCGGTGGTGATGGAGCGCGGCTGGGAACAAGTGGTCGCAACGCTGGCGATTCTGTACGCTGGCGGCGCTTACCTGCCCATCGAACCGACTCAGCCAGCGGAGCGGTTGCGGCATATTCTGGAGCGGGCCGAGGCGAGTCTGGCCCTGACCCAACCGGCGCTACTCGACAAGATCGAATGGCCGACGCAGGTCACGGCCATTGCCGTGACCGATGAAGTCTCAAACGATGGACTGCCACTGCAACCGGTGCAGGTGAACGAAAGCGATCTCGCTTACGTGATCTACACCTCCGGCTCCACCGGCCAGCCCAAAGGCGTGGTGATCAACCATCGCGGTGCGGTCAACACCTTGCTCGACATCAACCGCCGTTTTGCCGTTGGCCCGACCGACCGCGTATTGGCGATCTCGTCGCTGAGTTTCGACCTGTCGGTCTATGACTTCTTCGGCTCGCTGGCCGTGGGCGCGGCAGTGGTCATCCTCGACCCGCAACTGACCCTCGATCCGGCGCACTGGCTCGCATTGATCCAGCGTCATCAGGTCAGCCTGTGGAACTCGGTGCCGGCGCTGCTCGGCATGCTGGTCGAGTACGTGGAGGGCGAGGGCGGCGTGTTGCCCGCCAGCCTGCGGGTGGCGATGCTGTCCGGCGACTGGATTCCCCTGACCTTGCCCGAGCGGGCGTGGGCCTTGCAGCCTGAGTTACAACTGATCAGCCTCGGTGGCGCCACCGAAGCGTCGATCTGGTCGATCTACTATTCCGTGCAACAGGTCGACCCGGCCTGGCGCAGCATTCCCTACGGCAAGGCCCTCGATCACCAGCGTTTCTACGTGCTGGACGAAGCGTTGCAGGTTCGCCCGACCTGGGTCGCGGGGCAGCTGTACATCGGTGGTATCGGTCTGGCGAAAGGTTACTGGCGCGATGAAAAACTCAGCGCGGGCAGTTTCTTCAATCATCCACTGACCGGCGAACGGCTGTATCGCACTGGTGACCTTGGCCGCTTGCTGCCGGACGGCAACATCGAGTTCCTCGGTCGCGAAGACAATCAGGTCAAGGTCCAGGGCTATCGCATCGAACTGGGCGAGATCGAAGCCGCGCTCAATCGCCATCCCGGCGTGCAGAGCGCGGTGGTGCGGATTCTTGGCAGCACGCTGGGCGAGAAACGTCTGGCGGGTTATGTGCTCAAGGCCGATCCGGCGTTGCAGGCCAGTGATTTCACCGACTACCTGACGGACAAACTGCCGGCGTACATGATTCCGACGTCGTTCACCTTCGTCGAAGCGTGGCCGTTGTCGTCCAACGGCAAGGTCGACAAGAAGCGCCTGCCGGAACCGGTGCAAGCCGAAGAGCAAGGGCCGGAACTTGAAGTCGATGGCCCGCAGGAGCAACGGCTGGTGGACATCGTGCAGGGCGTGCTCAAGCGCGAATCGATTGCCGCCAACGCCAACCTGCTGAACCTCGGTGCGACCTCGATCGATATCGTCCGGATCAGCAACGCCTTGTCCGGCGCTTTGCAGTTCCGCCCGCACGTGGCGCAACTGCTGGCGCAGCCGACATTGCTGCATCTGCTTGGCATGTACCGCCAGAACCGCGCGCGGCAGGATCTGCTCGGCAACGTGCAGCAGGCCCCGGAGCCCGTGCAGGACATCATCGAAGATCCACAGCAGCGGGCGCAGTTCAAAGCCGAGCAACGTGGGCGTCGTGACTTCGCTCAAGCCTTGCCAGCAGTGGCATTGGACTTGCCGCAAGACCCGGCCTTCGCCCGGCGGTTAAGTGATTACCGCTCGGTGCGCCAGTTCGGCGAGCAGTCGATTGCCACTCAAGCCTTCGCGCACTTGTTGGCGGCACTGGCTCAGGGGCAACTCGACGGTGAGGTGAAATACCAGTTCCCGTCGGCGGGCGGGTTGTACCCGATTCAGGCGTACCTCTACGTCAAGCCGGATCGCGTGCTCGGCGTGCCTGGTGGCGCGTATTACTACGATCCCCGCCAGCATCGTTTGCTGGCACTCCAGAGTGGATTGCTCGACCCGGACACCTACGACTATTTCGTCAATCGCCCGGTGTACGAGAACGCCGCGTTCTCGCTGTTCTTCATCGCCGACATGGCCGCGATCCGCCCGCTGTATGGCGAGCGCAGCCGTGATTTCTGCCACATCGAAAGCGGCGCCATGGCCCAGTTGCTGAGCATGACTGCTGTTCAGCAGGGCCTGGGTCTCTGCGGAATAGGCTCGGTCGAGGAGCAGCAATTGACGGCGCTGTTCGATCTCGGGCCAAGCCATGAATTGATCTACTCGATGATCGGCGGGCTGCGCACGGCCGATGAACAATACCGCGCGCCGGTCGAGGCATTTGCCATCGAGCCCGTGACCGCAAGCCTGGACGACGAAGACATGGAGGAGTTCGAAGTATGAATGCCGATCAATTGCTGGCGTTGTTCGCTCACCATGGCGTGGTACTTGAGGTGGACGGTGACAGGCTGCGCTGCAAGGCGCCTCGCGGGTTTCTCAACGAAGAGCTGACCCAGGCGCTGAAGCTCCACAAGCAGGAACTGATTGTGTTGCTCGGCGGGCATGATGACGCGGCGATTCCCCGCCGTGCCGGCGCGCACGCGTCCTGGCCGTTGTCGTTCTCGCAACGGCAACTGTGGTTTCTCGATCAACTGGAACCCGGCAACCCGTTCTACAACGTGCCCACGGCCGTGACGCTCAAGGGGCAGTTGGACGTTGCACAACTGGAGCGGGCGCTGAACGAACTGGTCGCCCGCCACGAAATCCTGCGCACGACGTTTTGCAGTGTGGACAGCGAGCCGCGTCAGGTGGTGCAGCCGTCGATGCCGCTGTCGTTGTCGGTGACGGATCTGCGCCAGTTGCCTGCCGGAGAGCGTGAGCAGCAAGTCCGAATCGCCGTCGAGCAGGACGCCCGGGCGCCGTTCGATCTGGCCACCGGCCCATTGCTGCGTGCGTCGTTACTGCGCCTGGCCGACGACGAACATCTGTGGCTCTACAGCGTGCACCACATCATCGCCGACGGCTGGTCGATGGGCGTGATCCTGCATGAAGTCGCCACGCTGTATGGCGATTATCTGCGTGGCGAAACGTCGAGTCTTGTGCCGTTGCCGGTGCAATACGCCGACTATGCCTGCTGGCAGCAACAGCGCGTGGGCGGTGCGGCGCTGGATGCTCAAATTGATTACTGGCGTCGCACCCTGGACGACGCGCCGCTGTTGTCGACCATGCCCGCCGACCGGCCGCGACCGTTGGTGCAGCGCTATGTGGGCGCCACTTTCAGTTCCTCCGTCGATGGCGGCACCTTGCGCGAACTCACGGCGCTGGCCCGCCAGACTCAGGGCACGCTGTTCAACGTGCTGCTGGGCGCATTGTCAGTGTTGTTGTGGCGCCACAGCGGCCAACAGGACTTGTGCATCGGCACGCCGTTCGCCAACCGCAACCGCCCGGAAATCGAGCCGCTGATCGGTCACTTCGTCAACACGCTGGTACTGCGCCAGCGCCTGAATCCGCAGCAGACCTTCGCCGAACTGTTGCGTGAAGTCCGTGGCCAGATGCTCGACGTCCACGCCCATCAGGATGTGCCGTTCGACCGTGTGGTCGAAGCCGTCAACCCGCGCCGTGATCCCGGCCATTCGCCGTTGTTTCAGGTGATGCTGGTGTTGCAGAACACACCCGGCAGCGGCGTGCAGATGTCCGGCCTGGAGCTGGCGCCATACAGCACCAGCAGCGCGACGGCCAAGTTCGACCTGGCGTTCGAATGGGTCGAACGGGAAGGGCGGCTGGACCTGTTGGTGGAATACAACACCGACCTCTACGACGTCTCGACTATCGAACGTCTGAGCGGGCACTACCGTCATCTGCTGGAACAGATCGCCGTTGATGCCAAGCAACCGATCAATGCGCTGCCGCTGATGACCGAGGCCGAGCGTCAGCAGGTGCTGATCGACTTCAACCGCACCGCGCCGCTGTCACAACCGGCGCAATGCGTGCACCAATTGGTCGAAGCACAGGCCGCGAGCAACCCTCAGGCTTGCGCAGTGGTGTTCGAGGGCGAATCGCTGAGCTACGCCGAACTCAATGCCCGGGCCAACCGACTGGCCCGGTACTTGCGCACATTGGGTGTCGGCCCGGATGTACTCGTGGCGGTGTGCATCGAGCGTTCGCTGGAATTGCCGGTGGCGCTGCTGGCGGTGCTCAAGGCTGGCGGCGCCTATGTGCCGCTGGATCCGGATTATCCGCTGGGACGCCTGAGCCATATGCTCGGTGACAGCAGGCCAGCGGTGTTGCTGACCCTCGGCTCATCGCACGGGATTTTGCGTCAGGCCATGCAAGACTCGACCTGGGAAGCGCCGATTCTTGATCTCGAAAAGGATGCCGCGAGCTGGGCGTCGTTGCCTGCCGACAATCTCGACCCACGCAATGTCGGCGTCACCCCTGACCATCTCGCCTACGTGATCTACACCTCCGGCACCACCGGTTTGCCCAAGGGCGCGATGGTTGCCCACCGTGGCCTGAGCAATCTGCTGCTGTGGTGTTTGCAGGTCTGCGGCGAAGCGGGGGCGATGCTGCACAAGATCCCGTTCGGTTTCGATGCCTCGGCGTGGGAGACGTTCTGGCCGTTGGCAACCGGCGGAAGGCTGGTGATTGCGCGGCCCGGCGGGCATTACGAACCGGCGTATCTGGCGCGCGAGGTGCGAGAGCAGCAGGTCACGGCGTTGGTGTTCGTGCCGGCGATGTTGCAGTTGTTTCTGGACGTCGAGGAAGTCAGCCTGTGCGCGTCGCTGACCGATGTGTTCAGCGGCGGCGGTGAACTGCCGCCCGCCCTGGCCCGGCGTTTTCAGGAGCGCTTGCCCCACGCGCGCCTGCACAACGTCTACGGTCCGACCGAAACCACGGTGATCAACAGCGTCTGGACCCTGGAGCCCGGCGCCGAAGTACCGGCCCGGCAACTGCCGATCGGCCGGCCGATTTCCAACAACCGTTTTTACGTACTCGATGACCGCGACAAGCCGGTGCCGGTGGGTGTCACCGGGCAGTTGCACATCGGTGGCGTCGGCGTTGCCCGAGGGTATCTGGGGCTGGCGCAGCTCAGTGCCGAGCGCTTTATCGACAATCCGTTTGTGACAGGCGATCGCCTCTATCGCAGCGGCGATCTGGCGCGCTATCGCCCGGACGGTCAGCTGGAATTTCTCGGTCGCAACGACTTCCAGGTCAAGTTGCGCGGCGTGCGCCTGGAACTGGGCGAGATCGAAACCCGGCTCGAAGCGTTTCCCGGCATTCGCAGCGCCGTGGTGCTGATGGTCGGCGAAGCGGCGCAAGACCAGCGTTTGGTGGCCTGTTGCATGGTCGCCGAGTCGATGGATGAAGCGGCGGTGCAGGCCCATCTGGCGACGACGCTGCCACGTGCGGTGGTCCCCGCCAGTTATCTGTGGCTCGACGCGCTACCGCTGACCGCCAATGGCAAGGTCGACCGTGCTGCGCTGACGGCGTTGGCGGACGAGGAAATGGTCAATCGTCAGGTCAACCTGAGCAGCCCGCGCGATCACATCGAACTGACGCTGTACCAGATATGGAAACGCCTGTTGCTGGTGCCGCAGATCGGCATTCGCGACAACTTCTTCAGCGTCGGCGGCACCTCCATCGCCGCGATCAAGATGGCCCATGAAATCAGCCAGGTGTTCGCGGTTGAGATGCCGGTGCGCGTGGTGCTCAGCTATCCGACCATCGAGGCTCTGGGCGGCTGGTTGCGGGTCGGGGCCAACCCGGCGGTTGCGCAGGGCAACCTGATCGAGTTCCGGCGCGGCAGCGGCCAGCACAACGTGGTGTGCATTCATCCGGCGGGCGGAACGGCGTTCTGTTACCTGTCGCTGGCCAAGGTGCTGCCGGATGAAACCGGCGTCTATGGGGTGCAATCGCCGGGATTGAATCCGGGGGAGAGCACCGAGCCGACGGTCGAAGCGATGGCCGAGGCTTATTTGCGCCAGATCGAACCGCTGACGCAGCAGCCGCTGATCCTCACCGGGCTGTCGTTCGGCGGTCTGGTGGCTTATGAAATGGCGCGGCGGTTGACGGCGGCCGGGCATCGGCAGGTGACGGTGGTGCTGCTCGATACCCAGGGCAGCGACGATCCGGGTTTCCGCGAGCAGATCGGCACCGTGGACATGGCTGAATTCCGCGACAAACTGGTGCGCTTCAATGGCATGTACCCCGGCATCGAAGACGCCCAGGTCGAACGCTACTTCAACATCTACAACCACAACCGTCTGGCGATGGCCGCCTATGAGTGCGCGCCGCGTACCGGTCGCGTGGTGCTGATTCAGGCCCGGGAAGATTTCAGCCGTCATCAGTTGCATGAACTGCGCGGCTTCTGGCGTCGCCGCGCGGGCAGCGGCTATCTGGCGAAACTGGTCAGCGGCGGGCACTGGGACATTCTCGAAAGCGCGGAAATCCATCGGGTTTCGCAAATCATCCGTCGGGAGCTGCATCGCTTCGACGCGCAGGAGGCGAAATGATGAGCGCGTCCAATCACATGACACTGCTCGCACGCTTTGCCGAACAGGTGCGGCGCAATCCGCAAGCTCCGGCCGTCATCGACGGGTCGGTAACCCTGACTTACGCGGAACTGGCCAGCGCCAGCGAGCGCATCGCGAGGGGGTTGCTGGCGCGTGGCGTCAGTCCGGGCCAGTCGCTGGCGCTGTGCATGCCGCGTTGCTGGCAATGGCTGGCGGTGATTATCGGTGCGTTGAAAGTCGGCGCGGTGGTGGTGCCGCTGGATCGAGTCAGCCCACGTACACGCCGCGAATTGATGTTGGCAGATGCGGCGTGTGTCGGCCTGATTACCCTGGATGAAGAACCGCTGTGGTCGGCTTCGCTATGGCAAACCAGCGTCGAGGCCTTGCTCGATCAACCGGATGCTCCGCCGCAAGCGCTGGCCGAAGATTTTGCCGAGGTGATGTTCCTGTTCTACACCTCGGGCACCACCGGTACGCCGAAAGCGGTCGAGGTTGGCGAACGCGGCTTGCTACGGCTGGCGCACACTGACGGCTATATCGAGATTCGCCCAACGGATAGATTCGCCTGCCTGTCCAACCCGGCGTTCGATGCGTGCAGTTTCGAGCTGTGGGCGCCGCTGCTCAACGGCGGTTGCTGCGTGATGATCGCCGACGAGGACGTGCTGGATGCCCGGCGTCTGGCCGAGGTGCTGGAGCGCACGCAGGTCGACAACCTGTTCATGACGGTGTCGCTGTTCAACACCTTGATCGCCGAGTGGCCGTCATGCTTTTCCAGCGTGCGGCAGGTGCTGATCGGCGGTGAGCAGATCAGCGCCGCCGCTGTGCGTGCCTGGTATCGGGCCAATCCTGAGAGCCAGTGCCGGATTTACAACGTCTATGGCCCCACCGAATGCACCACGTTTGCCCTGTGCTGGCCGATCAGCCGCGACTTTGCCGGCGACTCGGTGCCCATTGGCCGATCGTTGCCGGATACCGGTGTGCAGGTGCTGGATGAGCAGCAACGACCGGTACCGGCGGGTGAGGTGGGCGAGCTGTATTTGAGCGGCAGCGGTGTCGCCCGTGGCTACCGCAACCGGCCCGAAGAAACGGCCCGCCAGTTTGTCCGTTTGCCCGACCTCGACGGTGGCGCACACGTCCATTACCGCACCGGCGATCTGGTGCGGCGCAATGCCGAAGGCTTGATCGAATACCTGGGGCGGGTCGACCGGCAGGTGAAGATCCGTGGTTTCCGGATCGAGCCGGGGGAGGTGGAGCAACGGATACTGGAGCATCCGGGCGTGGCGCAGGTGTATGTCTGCACCCGGCGTCAGGCGGCTGAAGATCATCAGCTGTTGGCGTTCATCGTGCCGCGCGGGGAACTGGGTTATCACGAATTCGAAACCCACCTGCGGGTGCAACTGGCGCCTTACATGCGGCCGCATCATTTGTTCCTGCTCGAGCGCCTGCCGTTGACGGCCAATGGCAAGATCGATCGCGACAGCTTGTTGGGTCAGGCGCTGAGCCCATGGCATGCAGCGTTGGCGGTTACGGAGGACGATAACGCTTCACCGGCGCTGGACTGGTTGCTGAGTCAGGCGCGTTCGCTGCTCGGTCAACCGAGCCTGAGTGCACAGGATGACTGGCTGGGCAGTGGCGGCGATTCGCTCAAGGCCATGCGTTTGCGTTCGGCGATTCGAACGCATTGGCAGCGCGAGATCACACTCGACCGGTTGCTCAACGAGCCTTTCACGGCACTGGCCGAGCAACTGACCGATGAACTGAATCGCGATTCGATCTATCCACCCGCACCGCCCATCAGCGGAGTCCGACGCTTGCCGGCCACCGCTGAACAGCGGCGCCTGTGGCTGTTGCAGCAACGTACGCCGACCTCGACCGCATACAGCGTGCCACTGATTCTGCATCTGGCGGCAGGTGTCGATCCATTGGCGCTGGCCGAGGCGGTGGGGCGTCTGGTGATGCGTCATCCCGGATTGCGCACGGCTTTCGTACCCGGCGCCGATGGCCTCGATCAGGTGATCGCGGA
This sequence comes from Pseudomonas sp. SDO52101_S400, assembly GCF_054071635.1. Lineage (NCBI taxonomy): Bacteria > Pseudomonadati > Pseudomonadota > Gammaproteobacteria > Pseudomonadales > Pseudomonadaceae > Pseudomonas > Pseudomonas sp. SDO52101_S400. Next base: position 181,022 of record NZ_JBSVWF010000001.1, read on the forward strand.
ACAAGGGCCGGCCTGCCGCACCTTCGCCGTCGGGCATTTTACCGAGGACAACTGGCAGGCTTTTGCAGAACTGGTGTTCGGCACGCCGTTCGATCTGACCGCGCCGAACCTGTTTCAGGCCTGGCTGCTGCCGTTCGCAGATGGCAGCTGTCGGCTGTTGTTGAACCTGCATCACATCATCGTTGATGGCTGGTCGGTGAATGTACTGTTCGACGATTTGGCGCAGCTCTACACCGACGCCGTTCAGGGTTGCGAAAGCCCTGAGCCGTCAGCGCGGCTGACAACGCTGGAATTTGGCCAGTGGCAGCGGCAGTGGAGCGTCGACCCGCATTATCGCGACCAGCGTCGCGCCCTGGCCGAATTGCATCGTTGGCAGGAAGAACCGTCCCCCGCGCTGATGCCGATGCGCGACGTCACCCCGGACGCCAGACTGCACCGGGAAGCCCTGGGCACCGTGCGCAGCGCCGCGCTCGAACGGTTCTGCACGCAACATCGGCTGACCCGTTTCGAAGTGCTGTTCAGTGTCTTCGCCTGGAGTCTTTACGCCCTGACCGGGTGCGAGCGGCCACGGATCGCCAGCCCGGTGTCCAACCGGCCATTGGCGGAGTTCGAGGACAGCGTCGGCATGTTTGCCAACACGGTGCTGATTCCGACTGCCGTAGACCACGCTCTGACGTTGAGCGAGCAACTGCATCAACAGACCACCACCGTGCGTGAGGTGCTGAGCCTGCAAGACGTGGCGCTGGCGGATCTGGTGGAAGACCTGCGGCTGTCGTCGAGTACCGCGCTGTTCGACTTCATGTTCGTGCTGGAAAACACCGACTACGCCGCACTGGCCGATTCAAACCTGCGCGCCACGCTGGAATTCAACAAGCACCTGCAAGCCAAGTGTCCGCTGACCTTGTTGATGGTGGGCAGCGGTTCGCAGCTGGAATGCTGGTGGGAATATCAGTGCAGTTACTTCGATGACGAACAGATGCGCGCGGTGAACGCGCTGTTCCGCCGGGGTCTGGATCTGCTGCTGGAAACTCCGGCGGCCATGCTGGACAGTCTGATCGGTCCTTATCGCCATGGCCTGGCACCGGCCAGCGAATGTCCGAAGGGCGAGCCGCCGTTCAACTCGCTGGCGGACTGGTTCGAGCATCAGGTGTATTGCACGCCGGATGCCACGGCGCTGGTTCAAGGTCAGCGTCGTTTCACTTATAGCGAGCTGAATGCACTGGCCGACGCTCTGGCCGCTGACTTGATCGAGCGTCATCCATTGCCGGCCGGGAACGCACCGCTGCATGTCGTGCTGTTTCTCGACGCGTCGGTGGAGCACATCGTTGCGTTGCTGGCGCTGGCGAAACTCAATCTGACCGCCGTGCCGCTGGATCCTGCTTATCCGGCGGCGATCCAGCGTCAGGTCCTGGAGCAGGCGCAGCCACATTGTGTGCTGGTCAGCGACATGATGGTGGCCGCACTCGATGACTTGACCGCCGGACGATTCGCAACGCATCGGGTTGATCTGCGCGCCGATGCCGGATCGTTCGAGCGCCCACGTCATGCCGGTGAACGACCGCTTTATACGCTGTTCACCTCCGGCTCGACCGGCACGCCCAAAGGTGTGCAAGTGTCCGAGCGCACTTTGTGTAACCTGCTGCAATGGCAACGCACCGAAGGACAGTTGCCACCCAAAGCGGTGACTTTGCAGTTCTCCATGCTGTCGTTCGACGTGTCGTTCCAGGAGATTTTCAGCACCCTGTGCGGCGGCGGTTGTTATCACCTGATCACGCCGCGCTGGCGTCAGGATGCCGAGGCGTTGCTGGGTTACATGGTCGAGGCGCGGATCGAGCGGTTGTTCCTTCCGTACGTGGCTTTGCAGCATCTGGCACAAACCGCCGTGGCCCGGGGCATTTATCCGTCGGCGTTGCGTGAAGTGATCACGGCTGGCGAGCAACTGCTCTGCACGGAGGCGCTGCGCAACTGGTTCGGCGGCATGCCGCAAGCCTCGTTGTTCAATCACTACGGCCCCACTGAAACCCATGTGGTCAGCGCCTTGCGCTTGCCTGCCGAAGCCCGGAACTGGCCGTTGCGCGCACCGATCGGCCGTGCTGTCGGCAATGCCCGACTGCTATTGGTCGATGAGCACGACCGCCCGGTGCCCAACGGTTGTCGTGGCTACCTGTTGGTGGCGGGACCGATGGTTGAACGTTGTTACCTGGCTGATCCTGCTCTGAACGCCGCGCGGTTTGTCGAGCTGGCAGACGGCTGTTTGTACTACCGCACCGGCGATCTGGCGTGGGTCGATGTCCAGGGGTGTCTGCATTACCTGGGGCGTGACGACCAACAGGTCAAACTCAGCGGTCATCGTCTGGAACTGGGGCAGATCGAGGCCGCGCTGATGCAAGCGCCCGAGGTAGTCAACGCGGTGGTAGCTGTTCAGACCGATCCCCCACGGCTGACCGCGTGGCTGCAACTCGATGGCGAGCCCGCGACGTCGCAACAACTGGACCGTCAGGTGGCACAACGACTCCCCGCCCATGTGCGGATCGATGAGTATCGACGGATCGACGTCTGGCCACGCACCCCGAGCGGCAAGATCGACCGCAAGGCATTGCCGGGTCTGGGCGAGGCGCTGGAGCGGCGCAGCACGCCACAAACGGGCGTGCCGTTGAATGGACTGGAACGGCAACTCAGCGAGCTGTTCCGTGATGTGATTGGCCGTGAAATCGAACTGGAACAAACCTTCTTCGAAGCCGGCGCCACCAGCCTTGGCCTGATGCGTCTGCACGCGCGTTACACCCAGGAGTTGTCGCACAAGGTGACGATGGCCGACCTGTTCGATCACGTCACCATACGGCGTCTGGCGGCGTATCTGTCGACCGCGCCAGTAGCGGCGGTAGAGCGTGTGCGGCAAGCCGATGCGGGCCATCAACCGATGGCGATCATCGGCATGTCGGTCAATGTGGCCGGGGCGCAGAACCTGGCCGAGTTCTGGGCGATGGTGCAAGGCAACGGGTTGGGCATCGAACGCTTTACCGCTGATGAAGGCCTGATCGGTGCCCGCAGCCAACTGGCCGGCATGCTCGATTTCGATCCCGAGTACTTCGGCATCAGCCGTCAGGAAGCGCGACTGATGGACCCGCAACAGCGGCATCTGCTAATGGGGTGCGTGCAGGCCCTGCAACACGCGGCCATCGTTCCCTCCGCTGACGGGCCGCGCATCGGCCTGATCGCCAGTTGCGGCGAGACTACGTACTTCCAGCAGATGCTGCGCGAGACCGCTGAAGGTGATCTGCCGGACGGTTTCCAGATGGCGCTGCATCACGACAAGGACTTTCTGGCGACCAAAGCTGCGTATCACCTGGACCTCAACGGCCCGGCCATGAGCGTGCAGGCGGCTTGTGGCAGTTCATTGATCGCGGTGCACCTGGCCAGTTCGATGCTGCGCCAGGGCGACAGTGACGTGATGCTGGCGGCCGGTGTGCTGATCGACCCGACGTTGACCGATGGCTACCGTCATCGCTCGCAGCACATCTTTTCCGCCGATGGCCTATGCCGTCCGTTCAGCGACGACGCCAGTGGGACTATCGGCGCCAGCGGTTATGGGGTGGTGGTGCTCAAGCCGCTGGCCAGGGCGCGGGCGGATGGCGACCGGATCTATGCGTTGCTCGAAGGCTCGGCGTTGAACAACGATGGCCGAGGCAAGATGAGTTACACCGCGCCATCGGTGGCCGGGCAGAGCGCGGTCATCAGTGATGCCTTGAGTCGTGCCGGATTGACTGGTGCCGACATCGGCTACATCGAAGCCCACGGCACCGGCACCTTGTTGGGGGATCCGATCGAAGTCGCGGCGCTGACCAAGGCCTTCGGCGAAGCACCGGCCGGCAGTTGCGCGCTGGCCTCGGTGAAAAGCCAGATCGGCCATTTGGGCGCGGCGGCGGGGGTGGTCGGGCTGATTCGCGCCAGCCTCGCAGTGTTCCATGGCGTGCTGCCGCCGAACCTCGGATTTGGCCGGATCAATCCGCAGATCGATCTGGAACACTCGCCGTTCTACGTGCCGACCACATCGCGGCCGTGGCCGGAAGGACGGCGGCGACTGGCGGGTGTCAGCAGTTTCGGGATCGGCGGGACCAACGCCCATGTGATTGTCGGCGCCGCACCCAAGGCGCAGGACTTGGCCGAGGAAACGCTGCCACTGCTGATGATCTCGGCTCACAGCCGACCGGAATTGCTGCGCGATATCGCGGCGATCCGGGCGAATCTGCAAACGCATCCAGAGCAGCACACCGCGTTGCTGCGGCACTTGCAGTCGGGTCGCAGGCAATTGCGCTGGCGTTTCGCGATGGTCTGCCAACCGGGAGACGACATTCCATTGCAGCCGACATCGATCAAGGAAGTGACTGCCTCCGGGACGCAACTGATCGCTCGGAATCAATCACCACAGGAACTGCTGGAGGCCTGGTACGACGGCGCAAACATCCAGTGGCCGCAACGCTCGGCACCGCCGCCCTGGGATCTGCCGCCATCGTCGTTCGACCTTCAGACTTATCGCTTTCAACCGGCGGTGGCGGCAGAAATCGCTGCGCCCGTTTCGGCAGGCATCGAGCGGCAACCGCTGGCGCAGTGGTTCCATCAGCGGCAGTGGGTGCGCAGCCGTCGTCTGAACGCGAAGACACTGGGCACCTCACGAGAGACGGTGATCCTTTGCAGCCATGACGCGCCCGGGGCGACGTTGCTGGAGCACTTGCGCACGGTTTATCGACGTGTGATTCAAGTACGCACCGGCAATGGCTTCAAGTGCCTTGGCACTGATCGTTTCGAGCTGGATCCGCTGGACACCGAAGCCCTGAGCCGATTGCTCGGTGAAGTGACCGAAGCTTCCCTCGGCGAGCTCGACTGGCTGCACACCTTGCCTTTGGCCGTATCTGGTGCGGTGAACGAACAATCCCTGGATCTGGCGCAGTGGGCCTGTCTGGACACGGTCAGCGCGCTGATGCAGGCCTGGGGGCAAACCCAACGGACGACAAGTCTGCGGTTGTGGTTGATGTCATGGCAGGCGTGCCCGGTGGACGGTGCAGTTCAGCGTCCTGAGCTGGCGGCATTGGCCGGGATCACCGAGGTGGTGCCTCAGGAATACCCGGTGCGTTGCCACTGGCTGGACTGGCCGTTGCCGCACCTCGATACGCAGGCCGGGGCGCTGACGGTGTTGCTAGGCGACCCGACGGCATTGCCTCGGCGAATGGCGGTGCGTGACGGCTACCTGTGGCAGCCACGGCTGATATCCCAGCCATTGCCGGACCCGGGGACGACTTCCAGCCTGTTGCCGGAGGAGGGCACGTTTCTGGTGCTGGGCGGCAGCGGCGGTATCGGTAGGACCTTGTGCGAACACCTGCTGCAAGCGCCCGCGCGGCGTGTGGTGTTGCTCTCGCGTCAGGGCCTGCTGCCTGCAAATCTGTCGGCTTATGCGTCGCGGATCGACTGCATTCAGGCCGACATCGCTGACCTGTCGCGCTGGCCGCAGGTACTCGATCAACTGGCCCGACGCTACGGTCAACTGACCGGGGTGATTCATGCGGCAGGTGTCGGTGCGGGCAGTCTGATTCGCCATCGCGATGCCCGGCAGATGGCCGACGCAATGGCGGCGAAGACGCGTGGCATGCTGGCCGTCGAAAGCCTGATCGATCAGCTTTCACCGGGTTTCGTTCTGTATTGCTCGTCGATGTCGGCACTGTTCGGCGGCGCAGGGCATCTGGACTATTCGGCAGCCAGCGGTGTGCTCGACGGCTTCGCGCATTACCGTCCGGACACGGCTAATGCTTGCCTGCGCCTGGGGATCAACTGGGATATCTGGCGCGACATCGGCATGGCCACGACCAGCAATGGCGGGGACGCTGCGCATCAGGAGCATCTGACGGTCGGCTTGTCGGCCGAAGAGGGGTGTCGGGTGTTTGATCTTGCGATGGCAGCGCAGTTGCCGCAGCTGCTGGTCTCCACCACAGGCATCGACACGGCGCGGCGTTTCTATCCGGTTCGCCATAGTGTCGTGGGTTCGCATGTGAAAGAGCCGAAGGGCGTGGATCTTTCCGTACGCCTGCGTGAATGCCTGTGCAAATGGCTCGGCGTGAGTGAGCTGGAGGACGACGATTCGCTGTACGACCTGGGCGCGGATTCGCTGACATTGCTGGACCTGATCGACGAGTTGCAAGCGGCCACCGGTGAGGTGTTCCAGCTGTCGCAGTTCAGTCACAAGGTCAGCCTGAGCGAGGTGTTGGGGCTGGTGGCGGCATGCTCGGTCGAGTCGCCAACCGCCATTCAGGGCAGTTGGAACGGCGCGGTGCGGATCGATCAGTGGCATGCCGGTTCCGGTCGCGAGCGGCTGTACCTGATCCATCCGGTGGGCGGCGATGTTCAGGCTTATCGGGAACTGGTGTCGGCGTTGCCTGTGGATCTTGGGGTGTGCGTGATTGCCGACCCTGCGTTGCGTCTGCCGACGCTGCCGAACATCAGCATTGTCGAGCGAGCCCGTTTTTATCTGGAGGCGATCAAGGCCCATATACCGGACGATTGTGCGTGGCGCCTGGCGGGTTGGTCGTTCGGTGCCTGGGTGGCGCAGGCGCTGTGTCAGCAAGCCCTGGCTGATGGCTTCAGGCAACCGCTGCTGTACCTGATCGACCCACCCGCGCCCGATGCCGGTGCGGAACTGGCCGGTATCGACGAGCAGACCATCGAGCAGGTGTTCCAGCGTGAATTCGCCCAGCGTTGGCCCGACGTCGAAGGGCAGGCGCTGTCCGAGGAACGTCAGGCTTACCTGCAACGGCTGACGGTGTGCTGCCGCAATAACATGGTCAGCATGGTCGACTTCCAGCCCCCCGCGTTGGTCGCTACACCGGTATGGATGTTCATCGCCGGGCACGCCAACCCTTATGGGCTGGGCAACGCCTGGAGCATGGATGACCTGCAACGCAACTGGCAGGCCTTGCTGCCGCAGTTGCAGAGCTGGCAGCGGCTGGACACCGATCACTACGGCATCGTCGCGGGGCACTGGGCGCGGATGCTGGCCGAGGTCATTGGCACGGAGGGACCGTCGATATGAATGAGCCGATCTCAATGCCTCGGTGGTTTTCGACCTTGGCGCAGGTGTTGTGCGAAGACCCGTCCAACGTCTTGCGTCAGTGGGTGCACAGCATCGACGAAACACAGTCGCTTCGGCTGGTTCATCGTTGGCAAGCCGATGTCGTAGCGCCGATCTTGTGTGAGGCATTGCCGAAACATCGGCCAGCGCTGCTCGCATTGCAACGCTTGCATCAACGGGCGTCGCTCGGCCTGTCCGCACGTCAGGGTGAATGGCGGGCCACGCTCAAGCCGGTGTTACTGGCGCTGTATCGACGGGCTTATGCCTACGATGCGGCGTATGCCCAGGCCCATGCCAGTGCGATGACTTACGGTCTCGCGCCGAGCAACACCGCGATGATTGCCGAGCACTTCGGCGATGCCGAGGCGTTTGCGGTGTATTACGCGCAACTGAATACCGAAGCCAGCGCCACTGCGTTCGCTCAGGCCCATGCCACCGCCAATGTTGAAATCTCGTCCCGGGCTTTCGCGACTGACGACGCGCAGGCGTATGCGCAGGTTTGCGCAGCGTCGGCGCGGGTTTACGTCTGGGCCTGTGCCCAGACTGATGAACAACGGCGTGTGCTGTTCAACCATCTTGCAGAAGGGTTGGTCCGGCACCAGGCACCCCTGCAATCCCGTTCGACAGGAGAAACGACATGAATGACGCACAGCAGCAATTCGATGTGGTGATCAACACTCAGGGTCAGTATTCCCTGTGGCCGGCGGGCAAGCCGATGGCCAGCGGCTGGAATACGGCCGGGATGCGTGGCGAACGTCAGGTCTGTCTGGATTACATCAATGAGCACTGGATCGACATGCGCCCGCGTTCTCTGCGCGAGCAGTCATCGGCGTCGTTCCAATAAAAAAGGTGAGGGAACATGGATCAGTTGGCACTCAAGGCAATCGAGCGCATCGCCGCAGAAAAACGTGCGCCGTATCACTGCATCACGGTCGACCGGATCACGCCGATCATCGGTGCCGAAATCGGCGGCGTCGATCTTTCGCAACCGCTGGAGGACGATCAACTCGCGGAAATCCGCCGGGCCTTTCTGGAGAACCACGTGCTGGTGTTTCGCGATCAGCATCTGACGGTGGAGGAGCACAAGGCGTTTGGCCGGCTGTTCGGCGAACTGCGGGCGTTGCCGGTGGAGGACATCGACGGCGATGACCCGGAACTGGTGGTGATCCGCGCCAATGCGCAATCACGCTACGTTGCCGGGGAGACCTGGCACACCGACGGCACGGCCGATCTGGCGCCGTCCATGGGTTCGATGTTGTACGTCAAGGAAACCCCGGCCATCGGCACGGGCGGCGATACGCTGTTCGCCAACATGCACCTGGCAATCGAAATGCTTTCGCCGGCGATGCAACAGTTTCTCGGCGAGCTGACGGCAATTCACGACGGTGCGATTCCGTGGAAGGGTTATGAGGCGCCGGCCAACCTGCCAAGAACCGAACACCCGGTGGTGATTCGTCACCCGGAAACCGGGCGCAAGTCGCTGTTCGTCAATTCCGGGTTCACTTCGCACATCGTGCAGTTGTCCGGGGGCGAAAGTCAGGTGCTTTTGAACATGCTGTTCGACCTGGTGGCCCGTGAGCCGTCCCTCAGTTGCCGGGTACGCTGGGCACCGAATACGCTGGTGTTCTGGGACAACCGCTGCACCCAGCACCACGCGATCTGGGATTACTTCCCGCATTCACGTTATGGCGAGCGGGTGACGATCCTCGGGACTCAGCCCAAGGCTTGAAAACATCAGAGGGAGCAATGCGCTCCCTCTTTTTCTAGACGCCGCGCCGGACCAGCTGCTCGACGATCAACTCACCAAATGCCAGATTGCCGTGCAGCGGGTCATCCACTTCACAGAACGCTTCACGCTGAAAACCTAGCTCATCGTTCGCCGCTTCGCGCACGTCGATCAACTCGACGCCAAGCCCTTGCAGGCGTTCGATCAACAAGGACTGCGCGGCCATGAACACTCTCGGGTCGGACAACTCCGGTACCCGTTGCGGTGGCAACACGGCGAACACCTTGAGGTTCAGCGACAGCGCCTGTTCATAGAAGGCCAGGGCGGGGCGGGACAGGGTGTCGATGACCGCCTCGAACAGCGGCCCGGCGAGAAAACCGTCATCGAACTCACCTTGCGCATTCTGGTAGCAGGTCCAGTTCGGCGCGGTGGCCAGATAGTGCAGGCTCAGGCCGATGGTGCTCACCAACGGCACCTCGACCTTTGCCAGTTGCGGCACCTCGAGCGTGGCGAGGGCCTGACGGTACAGCCGATCCATTTCCGCATCCCGAAAGACCACGTCATGACGGGTCAACCGGAAGAAGTCGACGGCGAAGTCCCGACCGGTTCCCAGCGGGCCACCTCCGAAAGGCAACTCACGGGCCTGCGCCGCCTTGCCGATGACGCCGGCATGGGAGTCACCCAGCAGCAGAAACCTAGGCGTAGTAATCGAGTACGGCGTCTTCACAGACAAGATCCTCGCTGGACACGCGGGTGGAAGGGGGCGGTGCCTGTACCGACTGGACGGCTTCAAGTCCGGCAAAGAACTGCTGCATCACGAACGCCACACCCTCTGGCGTCACTTCCCGCTGGTTGGGCTGGTAGAACGCGCCCTTGAACGGCGTGCCGGTGATGATTTCGTAGGACGGGAAGTAGTCGACGTCCGGCAGGTCTTCACACAATTGCCCGGCGACGGCGCGCAGGACCGATTTGGAATAGGTCGTCGAGCTCAGCACATGTTGCCCGGTGGCGGTTGCTGTGAGCGGGACCGGAGAAACGGTGAGCAGCAGGCGCAACTGCGGGTTGATCGAACGCATCAATTCCAGCGCCCTGACCATGTCGCCATAAGTGTCCATGAAACCGAAATTGCAGAACCGGTGGAGCTGCGGATCGAAGGTGCCGCGCACGGTGCCGGGGCACACGGGATATACCAGTCCGGTCTGCCGATGTTGCCAGGCTTCGGTCAGACCGAGGGTAAACACGAACACCTTGGCCCGGCGCAGCGCTTCGCGAATGGCGTCCAGGGTGGCCTCGCGCGAATCGAACAACGCCTGCTCGCTGGCAAATCCGTCGGGCTCCACGGCAGGGCGGAACGGATCGAAGAAGCGCCCGTCATGCACCCAGGTCTCATCCGGCGGAGCGCTCACGCCCAGCGCCCATTCGAGCCATTGGCACAACATCGCCGGGGTATACAGATTGCCGGTGCGGAACGAAAACACCCCGTAGTTGTGGGCTTTCCAGTCGGCCTCCGGCAACGCGTCCGGGGCGGGTTCCGCGTCCAGCCAGTTCATGCCGCGCGCAACCAGCGCCCGGCCGATATGCTGGGCGAAACAGGAGCCGGCGGTGACGATGGCGTCTTTGTCGCCGATCTCGAATTGCGGTGTCCACAGTTCACCGATGTCCTGCGCTGACGGGTCAGCCACGGCTGTACGCCAGAAGGAACGGGGTGGCAGGCATTGATAGGGATTCACGACGAGAGGCCTCCTTGGCGAGTCGTTGAGCATAAGGCTCAGCGGATTTGATAGTGGTAGATCAGATCGTCGAACCACCGATCACCGATCTGATAGGCCTGCGGCACACGACGTGCGAACACAAAGCCGCATTTCTCCAACACCTTGCAGGACGCAATATTACCGTCGGTCACGGTCGATTCCAGCGAGTCCAGTCCGATGGCGGCGGCGTAGTCGATGATCGCTCGCCGCGACTCGGTACCAAAGCCTTTGCCCTGATGCTCCGGCAACAGCAGGCAACCCACCTCGGCGTGCCCGGGCGAGAGAATGCGAAAACCGGTCACGCCCAGCTCATGCCCGCTGGCCCTGTCGGTCACCACCAGGCACAGCCAGTGCTCCGACTGCGGTTCCCACGCCGGGAGCCGGTGCTCGAAGCCTTGGCGAACCTGATCCTCGGCAATTTCGCCGAACACGTACTGCATGGTCTGCGGTTCGGAGTGAAGCCTGAGGAACAGAGGCCAGTCGGACTCGACCATCGTGCGCAGGTCCAGTCGTTGCGTGGTGAGCTCGAGCATCCACTGCTCCTTGCAAGGATGGAAAAGGGAGAGCGCTTTTTTACTGGGTGTGGGGGGAAAGATCAATGAGCGGAACGGCTCGGTGGTCTCAAGGGTTCTACAGAACCTGGGCGTTCATTTTTTTAGCGATGATCGTGACGCCTTCGGTATAGCTGTAACCGTAGCCATAGCCATACCCCCAACCGCCGCCCTCGGCCAGGTTTCCTGAGTTGTGGGCTTCTTTGTATTTGAATTCGTAGTTGTACGCACCGGAAAGGATCGGGAGGATGGATTGAACTTCGTATCCTTCTTCGTTGAGGCGATTCACCGCTTCATTGATGTCCTCGTTCAAGCGTTGGCCATCGATCTGGGAGTCGGACCAGCCGGTCTGCCGCCATTCGATGACCTTTTCCATCTCCTCTTTTTCGCCAAAAAGCCCTTTCTTCATCCGGCCTGTCGGTACTTTGACCTCCACGTTTTCGCCGATCGGGCAAAAGAAGGCTTTTACGTAAATCGCTTTGTTCATGAAATTCCTTTCCGCAAAAAACTCGGGTCTGCAAGACCTTCGAAGATGATTGATATCCTTTTGATATCAAAAAGGCTACTTCAATCGAGGTGATCTTGGAAAGGAATACCTGTCAGGTTCAGCCTGCCAACGTCGCGTTATCAATCACAAACCGATACTTCACATCGCCCTTGAGCATCCGCTCATAGGACTCGTTGATCTGATCTGCGCGAATCAGTTCGATGTCGGACACGATGCCGTGCTCGGCGCAGAAATCCAGCATCTCCTGGGTCTCTGGAATGCCGCCGATCATCGAGCCGGCAATGGTGCGGCGCTTCATGATCAGGTTGAACACGTTCGGCGATGGATGCGGCGAGGCGGGGGCGCCGACCAGTGTCAGTGCGCCGTCGCGCTTGAGCAGCACGAGAAACGCATCGAGATCGTGAGGGGCGGCGACGGTGTTGAGGATGAAGTCGAAGCTCTTGGTGTGCGCGGCCATTTCTTCGGGATTGCGCGACACCACCACTTCATCGGCGCCCAGTGCTTTTGCGGCTTCACGCTTGGACTCGGACGTGGTGAACGCCACGACGTGCGCGCCCATCGCGTGGGCCAGCTTGATGCCCATGTGGCCTAGGCCGCCGATGCCGACCACGCCGATCTTTTTACCCGGCCCGGCGTTCCACTGACGCAATGGCGAGTACGTGGTGATGCCTGCGCACAGCAGCGGTGCGACAGCGGCCAGTTGCGCTTCGGGATGGCGGATGCGCAGCACGTAACGTTCATGCACCACGATGTTTTGCGAGTAGCCGCCGAGCGTCCAGCCGGGGGCGTCCGGCGTCGGGAAGTTGTAGGTGCCGATCATGCCGTCGCAGTAGTTTTCCAGGCCGGTTTCGCAGTCTTCACAGTGTTTGCAGCTGTCGACGATGCAACCGACGCCGACCAGATCGCCGACCTTGTATTCGGAAACATGGGCACCGACCGCCGAAACCCGGCCGACGATTTCGTGTCCCGGTACGCAAGGGAATTGGGTGCCAGCCCACTCGGAGCGCACCTGGTGCAAGTCGGAATGGCAGATGCCGCAGAAGGCGATGTCGATCTGGACGTCATGGGCCGCAGGGGCGCGGCGATTGATCTGGATAGGCTCAAGAGGTTTGTCGCCCGCGTGGGCACCGTAGGCTTGTACAAGCATGGGAACGTCCTCGATGGATCTGTCGGACTGTCATCTTCCCGCTCTGCGCCAACGCTTTGTTAGTGCATTTCTATCGAATGCTTGCCTGATCCTGTGCGTCAGCGCCGTGCAGAAAGTTGCTGCGGGGCCAGAAACGCATCGTGGAAGTAATTGCGCAAGGCCTGCATCGCCGGGCTGAATTCGCGCTCGCGGTGCCAGGCCAGGCCGACACTCATCGGGGTCACTTTGTCGGTGATGGTCAGGGTCTCGATGCGCTTGCCTTCCAGCGACCAGGGACGGTGCACCAGGTCCGAGAGAATCGCCACGCCGCTACCATTGGCGACCATGCTGCGCACGGCCTCTACAGAACTGGTACGCACCCGCACGTTGGGTTGCTGGCGGGCGTTTTCCCAATAGCGCATGGCACTTTGTTCAGCTTCATCCACGGTCAGCAGGATGTAGGGTTCCAGCGCGACATCCGCGAGGCTGACGGCCGAGCGCTCACAGAGCGGATGGTGGCTGGGCAGCCACAGACGGCGTTCGGAGTTGAACAGGGTTTCTGAAACGATGTCGGGGTGCGTGAGGTTCGCGGTAAGCACCACTGCCATATCGAATTTGCCTTCCAGCAATCCCTGTTCGATGGCCTGTCGTTCCTGCTCGTGGACTTCGATGGCGACGTCCGGGTGCCAGTGTTCGAGCCGTTGCAGATGATGCGGCAGAAAATACCCGATCACCGTGTAGCTCGCGGCCAGGCGAATCAGGCCGCTGGCGCGTATGTCGGGTAGCGGGCTGTTCAGCGCGTCGTCAACGCTGCGCAAAATCACGTAGGCGCGGTTCAGGAAGTGCCGGCCGGCATCCGTCAGGCTCATGCCTTGGGCCGAGCGCTGGAACAGCAGCGTGCCGAGCATGCCTTCCAGTTCCTTGATCGCCGTGGTCACCGCCGACTGGGAAATATTCAAATGAATCGCTGCCTGGGATATCTGCCCGATCTCTGCGGTGGCAACAAAATAGCGAACCTGACGCAAGGTCAACGACATGAGGTATTCCTGAATTTCAGGTATCTGTTTTTCAGAAGATACCCTATCTGTTAATAGATCTTCCCAAGGGGTTGGCGGGAATTTAACGTGGCCTGCATGAAGTCACAAGCGTCGGGAGCAAGCGTTATGCAGGCAGTAGATTTCAACTCGGACATGGGCGAAGGCTTCGGCCCGTGGACCATCGGCGATGGCGTTGACAGCGAACTGATGGCGTTCATCAGTTCCGCCAACATCGCTACCGGTTTCCATGCTGGCGACCCCGGCACCATGCGTCGCACCGTCGAGCAGGCCAAGCGCCTGAAGGTAGGCATCGGTGCTCATCCGGGGTTTCGCGATCTGGTGGGGTTCGGTCGCCGGCACATCAATGCACCGGCTCAGGAGCTGGTCGACGACATCCTTTATCAACTCGGTGCACTGCGCGAACTGGCGCGGGTGCAGGGCGTGGCGCTGCAACACATCAAGCCCCACGGCGCGCTGTACATGCACTTGGCGCGGGACGAAGAGGCCGCGCGTCTGCTGGTGGAAAACCTGCAACGGCTGGAGCCCGATCTGTTGCTGTATTGCATGCCCGATTCGGTCATCTGGCGTGTCGCCAAAGAGCTCGGCCAACCGGTGGTTCGCGAATTCTATGCAGACCGCGAATACGACTTGAGTGGCTCCATCGTCTTCACCCGCAATGTTCGCGCCTACGATCCCGGCTTTGTCGCCGCCCGTGTGCTGCGCGCTTGCCAGGAGGGCGTGGTGCGTACCGTCGAGGGTGAGGATTTGTCGATCGAGTTCGACTCCATCTGTCTGCACAGCGATACGCCGGGCGCTTTGGCGCTGGTCGAGGCCACCCGCAATGCACTCGATGCCGCCGGGATCGAGGTGCGCCGACCTCGCTGAATAAAAACGAAACACCCGGCACACAGACGCCGGGGTTCAAACATTTTTTGCCTGCCTTTCTACAACTATTCCAAGAGGAACAGACATGGCCGAACACTCTGTCATCACCCCGTTACCCGGGACTTTCTACCGAAAGGCCACGCCGGATTCGGCGAATTACGTCGAGGTCGGCGACCCTGTCAGCGCCGACACGGTGATTGGCCTGATCGAAGTCATGAAGCAGTTTTCCGAACTGACCGCCGGGACGGCGGGGCGCCTCAGTGCCTTTCAGGTTGAAGACGGTGATCCGGTGGAGCCGGGTCAGGTCGTCGCTACGCTTGATAGCGAGTGAGGGCGTGAACATGACTCAACCCATTCGTAAATTGCTGGTCGCCAACCGTGGCGAGATCGCCGTGCGGATTATCCGTGCGGCCAAGGCCTTGGGCATTCCCACCGTTGCCGCGTGCAGCGAGGCGGATATCGACTCTCAGGCCGCGCGCCTGGCTGATGAGGTGCATCTACTGGGGTCGGCCCGCGCTGATAAAAGCTACCTGAACATCGAGGCGTTGCTGGGTGCCTTGCAAGCGACGGGCGCCAATGCGGTTCACCCTGGATATGGTTTCCTTTCTGAAAACGCCGGGTTTGCCGAAGCCGTGATTGCCAGCGGCGCGATTTTCGTCGGGCCGGACCCGGACACGATCCGGCGCATGGGTGACAAGGCCGAGGCGCGGCGTACTGCCCAGGCGGCAGGTGTTCCAGTGGTGCCGGGTTCGCCGGGCGAGCTGTTTGATGTCGAGTCGGCGCTTCGGGCGGCGGAATCGGTCGGTTACCCGTTGCTGATCAAAGCCTCGGCCGGTGGCGGCGGGCGGGGTATTCGTCTGGCAGAAAATGCCGCGCAACTGCGTGAAGAGTTTACCCGCTCGCAACGCGAGGCACAGACCGCTTTCGGTAATGCTGCGGTGTATCTGGAGCGCTTTATCGGCAAGGCCCGGCACATCGAAGTACAGGTTCTGGGCGACGGGAAAAACGCCGTGCACCTGTTCGAGCGTGAGTGTTCGCTACAGCGCCGGCGTCAGAAGATTTTTGAAGAAGCACCGTCGCCTGTACTCGACGCGCAGCAACGGGAGGCACTCTGCGCCAGCGCCGTACGCTTGACCGAATCCCTCGGCTACAAGGGGGCCGGCACGCTGGAGTACCTGTATGACGACGTCACCGGCGAGTTCTTCTTTATCGAGATGAACACCCGAATCCAGGTGGAACACCCGGTCACCGAGCTGGTTACCGGTATCGATCTGGTGCAGGCAATGCTGCGAATTGCCGGCGGCGAACCATTGGGCCTGAAGCAGAGTGACATCCGTCTGAATGGCGCGGCCCTGCAAATGCGCTTGAATGCCGAAGACCCGGCCCGGGATTTTTTCCCCAGCCCCGGACTGGTCGAGTCGTTGGTCTGGCCGCAAGGCGAAGGTGTTCGTGTGGACACCCATCTGTATGAAGGCTATCGGGTGCCACCGTACTATGACTCGCTGCTGGCCAAGCTCATTGTGCATGGGCCGGATCGCTCCACAGCCCTGGCGCGTGCCAGGACAGCGGTGGCGCAAACTGTGCTGACCGGCATGGCCAGCACCTTGTCGCTGCACGCTGAACTGCTGCAACAACCGTGGTTGCAAACCGCCGACTTTCATACCGGGACGCTGGAGAACTGGCTGTCCGCACGCCGCAGCGGAGGTGAAGCATGAGTCGTCCGATCCGCTACAGCTTTGGTGCCGATGAACATCTGTTTGCCGAAGTCAGTGAAAGCATGTCCCTCGAGGCGTTTTTCAAGGGCATGGCGGTCACCCGCGCCGTGGAGCGGTTGAAACTCGATGGCGTACTCGATGTGTGTCTGGCCAACGCATCCTTCCAGATCCGCTTCGATCCGGATCGTATTGCGCCGCAGGCCCTGCTCGAAGCGGTGCAGGGCGCTGAGGCAGAAGCCGTTGCCGAACGCACATTGCAGACCCGGATCATTGAGATTCCGGTGCTGTACAACGATCCCTGGACCCACGAAACGCTGATGCGTTTTCGCGACCGGCACCAGGACCCGAGCGCCACGGATCTGGAATACGCCGCGCGCATCAACGGCCTGGCGGATGTCGATGCGTTCATTGCTGCTCATAGCGGGGCGCCATGGTTTGTTTCGATGGTGGGGTTCGTCGCCGGATTGCCCTTCATGTTCCAGATGGTCGAACGCGAACGTCAGTTGCAGGTGCCCAAATATCTGCGTCCACGCACCGACACGCCGAAACTGACACTGGGTCACGGTGGTTGCTTCGGTTGTATCTACTCGGTGCGTGGCGCCGGGGGCTATCAGATGTTTGGTGTCACACCGGCCCCCATCTACGACCCGCAGCAATCGCTGGCGTACCTGAAGGACCACATGGTGTTTTTCCGTCCGGGCGACATTGTGCAGTTCAAGCCAATGGATCGTGCAGCGTATGACCAGGCCGTTGCAGAGGTGGAGGCCGGGCATTTCGATTTACGGATCCGGCCGGTGGAGTTTTCACTGGATGCGTTTCTCGCCGACCCGGTCGGCTATCCCGTGTCGCTGCAGGAGGTGTTGGCATGATCAAGGTACTCAAACCCGGTCTCGCCACGTCGGTTCAGGATCTGGGCCGCGAAGGTTACTACCACCTCGGCATTCCGCCGTCCGGCGCGCTCGATCAATATGCGCTGAGAGCGGCCAATCATCTGGTCGGCAACGCGGCGGATTGCGCCGCGCTGGAATGTACGTTGCTGGGCCCTGAGCTGGCGTTTCAGCAAGACGCACTGGTCGCGGTGTGTGGTGCGAACATGGCGCCTCGACTCGATGGTGTGGAAATGCATCATGCCACCGCGTTCGCAGTGAAGGCCGGCCAGGTTCTGCGCTTCGATTTTCCCAAGGCCGGTGCCCGGGCTTATCTGGCGGTGGCCGGCGGAATCGACGTGCCGCTGGTGCTGGGCAGTCGATCGACTTATGCGCTCGGGGCGTTGGGCGGTTTTGCCGGACGACGGTTGATCGCCGGAGACGAATTGCCGGTGGGCAACGCCAGCGGCAAGGGGCGTGCCGGGGCCAGTCTGCCCATGGCGCTGCGCCAGTCGCTGGGCGGGGAGATCACTCTGCGCGTGGTGCCGGGACTTTATTACGATCGCCTGACCGACGCGGCAGCGAAGCGCTTTTTCGCCGAGCCGTGGACAGTCGGATCGGAAGCGGACCGCATCGGTTATCGCTTCAAGGGCGGCAGCGCGCTGGACTTCCAGCCGCGAGAGCAACCGTTCGGTGCAGGCTCCGATCCGTCGAACATTGTTGACAGCTGCTACCCGATCGGCTCGATTCAGGTGCCCGCCGGCCTCGAACCCATCGTGCTGCATCGCGATGCCGTATCGGGTGGCGGTTACGCCATGATCGGCACCGTCATCAGTGCCGACCTGGATCTGATCGGCCAGATGCAGCCCAACCAGAAGGCGCGCTTTGTCGCGGTCAGCCTCGACCAGGCTCTGGACGCACGACGCTCCTACAAGAAAAAACTCAGTTGCCTGAGTAAGCTTTTCCCTTCCTGACTCTGCCCGCCGCACCGCGCGGGCCCTGCCAAACGCCAGGCCAACGCCGCACTTCGGTGCGGTGAAGGCTGCCCGCGCTTCAACCTTTGACTGGTTCTGGAGTACACGCATATGGCTGCTTTATCGCAATCGAGTCAAACCGGGCAAGATCCGGCCCATCATCCTGTTTCCGCCGATGCCCGTATGGGCCGACTGTCTCTGACCATGGCCTGGTGGGCCGTGTGCAGCGCCATGTTCTACATCGTGGTCGGCGCTTCGTTGGCCTTGTCTTTCGGCGCACGCAATGCGCTGATCGGGATGGTGCTGTCGGTGATCAGCTATGGGGTGGTCAACAGCGTTCTCAGTCGTTTCGCCATGCGCAGCGGGTGGTCGGTCGCGTTGTTTTCAAGCGTACTGTTCGGCCGGACCGGGGCCTGCCTGGCCACGTTGATTTTCTTTTCGACGGCGATTTACTACGCCGTGTTCGAAGGATCGGTGATCGCCGTGGCGCTCAATCACCTTTATCCGGAACTGGTCTATCCACTGGCTGCCCTGCTGGTGGTGCTGTACAGCGTGCCGATGATTCTGGGTAGCGTGCAACACTGGCTGGACAAGCTCAACGGTGTGCTGTTGCCGGTGTATCTGGGCGGTTTGCTGGTAGCGGTCGGGATGTCGATCAGCCGTTATGGTTACCAGCCGCAATGGCTCGATTTCGGCCCGGCAGCACCCGCCACATTCGGCTGGTGGGATTGTTTTGTGGCCTACATGGGCGTCTGGATCCTGATGCTGTTCACCTTCGACTACGCCCGCTTCGGCAAACCGCAGGATGCTCAGTACCATGGTCGCTGGAACTTTGGCATGCCGTTCTATGCCGTGACTTTTCTGCTCAACGGTGCGGCAGGCATCTATCTGGTCAGCAGTATTCCCCATGAAGGCGCGCTGAACGAAGTCTCTGTGGTAATGGCCATTCTGCAGTTGATGGGGCTGTGGGGCCTGCTGTTCGTCTGGGCTACGCAAACCCGGATCAACACCGCCAACTACTACCTGGCGACCCTCAACATGCAGGCATTCTTCGGTCGCTTCGGCATACGCGGTTCGTACCTGCTGTGGGCATTGGTGGTCGGGGTGATCGTCTACGGTTTGATGCTCGCCGACGTGTTTTCCTACTTGCTCAAGGCATTGGCGTATCAGGGCATTTTTGTGGTCGCCTGGGTCGGTGTCGCATTGGCGCAGATTGTCTATGGCAGCAATGACGAAGGTGCACTTGAACGCAGCCCTGCGTTCAATCCGGTCGGCCTGATGGCTTGGTTCGCCGCCACGGCGCTGGGGTTGTTGCTGATGTGGACGGGCGGTGTTCCCGGCAGTTTTTCTGCACCGGCGACGGTAGTGCTCGCGTTCGGCTTGCAGGCCGGGCTTGCCTATCGGCATCGGTGGGTAGGGCAGAGGGCAAGTTAAGACGATCGACGTTGGCCCGCTCGACTGCGGGCCAGTGTCGCGAGTCCACACTTATGTGATTCTGATATCAGTGCTATTCAATTAGTGCCGTTTATCAATCAATCGTCGAAGGGTAGTTAGCGCCCCTGTACCGCATTGGCGGACAGGAGGATGCAAATGATGCGAACCACGCAACGTCGACAAACCGGCCAACCGCGTCGAAGACATTCACGGCATGGCCGACTTCATCGCCAGCTATCCCGGCGTTGACAGTGTTCACCCGGAGGAGCAATCAGCCGATCTTGAAAGCACCCGCGATGGTTCGGGGCGAGTCGATTTTTTACGCATTCTTTACGGTGGCCGATTGTGTTCACATCGATACTGGCCGCGTTTTTTTGACCGCACCTGAGCCTTGTATTCCTGAAGGCCCCGGTCCGCGTATTGCCCAAGGATGGCATGCCACTTCTTCCCGCCGTTCGAGAGCCGTGACCCTTGAGTAAAACCAACGAAAATTCCCCAACCAAAACCTCGGGCGCTGCCATGCTGGTGGCCGCTGTCGGTGTGGTTTACGGGGATATCGGCACCAGCCCCCTCTACACCCTCAAAGAAGTCTTTTCCGGCCACTACGGCGTGCAGCTTAATCACGACGGTGTGCTGGGCATTCTGTCGCTGATTTTCTGGTCGTTGATCTGGGTGGTCTCGATCAAGTACGTGCTGTTTATCCTGCGGGCCAACAATCAGGGTGAGGGGGGCATCATGGCGTTGACGGCATTGGCCCGTCGTGCGTCGGCGCCTTACCCGCACCTGAGCAAGGTGCTGGTGTTGCTCGGCCTGTTCGGTGCGGCGCTGTTCTACGGCGACAGCATGATCACCCCGGCGATCTCGGTGCTTTCGGCGGTAGAAGGGCTGGAACTGGCGTTCGACGGCATCGAGCACTGGGTGGTGCCGCTGTCGGTGGTGGTGCTGGTGGCGCTGTTCCTGATACAGAAACATGGCACGGCGCGGATCGGCATCCTGTTCGGCCCGGTCATGGTGCTGTGGTTCGTGGTGTTGGGCGCGCTCGGGGTCTACGGCATTTTGCAGCGCCCCGAAGTGCTGCAAGCGCTGAACCCGATCTGGGCGGTGCGCTTCTTTACGGCCCATCCGGGCATGGGCGTGGCGATTCTGGGCGCGGTCGTTCTGTCGCTGACCGGTGCGGAAGCCTTGTACGCCGACATGGGCCATTTCGGTCGCAAACCGATTGCCCGTGCCTGGTTCATGCTGGTCCTGCCCGGCCTGGTCCTGAATTACTTTGGTCAGGGCGCGTTGATCCTCGGCAACCCGGAAGCGGTGCGCAACCCGTTCTATCTGCTGGCCCCGGAATGGGCGCTGCTGCCGATGGTCGCGCTTTCCACGCTGGCGACGATCATTGCTTCGCAAGCGGTGATTTCCGGTGCGTTCTCCCTGACGCGCCAGGCCATCCAGCTGGGCTACGTTCCGCGCATGTTCATCCAGCACACCTCAAGCCAGGAGCAGGGCCAGATCTACATCGGTACGGTCAACTGGGCGTTGATGGTCGGTGTGGTGTTGCTGGTGATCGGCTTCGAGTCTTCCAGTGCCCTGGCTGCCGCTTATGGCGTGGCGGTGACCGGAACCATGTTGATTACCACTCTCCTGTCCGCCGCCGTCGTCCTGTTGTTGTGGAAGACGCCGCGCTGGCTGGCGATCCCGATGTTGTTCGGTTTTCTGTTGGTGGACAGCCTTTACTTCGCGGCCAACGCACCGAAAATTCTGCAGGGCGGTGCGTTCCCGGTGATCGCCGGTATCGGTCTGTTCATCCTGATGACCACCTGGAAGCGCGGACGCAAGATCATCGTCGAGCGATTGGATGAAACCGCATTGCCGCTGCCGTTGTTCATCAGCAGCATTCGTGCGCAACCGCCTCATCGCGTACAGGGCACGGCGGTGTTCCTGACGGCGCGGGCCGACGCGGTTCCCCACGCGCTGCTGCATAACCTGCTGCATAACCAGGTGCTGCATGAGCAGGTGGTGCTGTTGACCGTGGTTTCTGAAGACAGCCCGCGAGTCGCGGTGGATCGTCGTTTCGAAGTCGAGTCCTATGGCGACGGCTTCTTCCGGGTCAACCTGCATTTCGGTTTTACCGAGGAACCGGATGTGCCGTTGGCGCTGAGCCTTTGTCACTTGGCCGAACTGGATTTCAGCCCGATGCGCACCACGTATTTCCTGAGTCGTGAAACGGTCATCCCGACCAACCGTATCGGCATGGCCAAGTGGCGCGAGTATCTGTTCGCGTTCCTGCTCAAGAATGCCAACAGCAACCTGAAGTACTTCAAGTTGCCGTTGAACAGAGTGATCGAGTTGGGGACGCAGGTCGAAATGTAAGGACGGGAAGCAGCTCAGGACTGCTCGATGCTGACGGTGACACACAGACCGCTGCTGTCGATGACGTCGGTAAATCCCAGATCAACCTTGAGCCCCGTGCGATCGGCAATCGCCTTGACGATGGACAGACCCAGCCCCGAGCCCGACTCATCGGTGCCCAGGCTGCGATAGAACGGGTCGAAGACGCGCGCCTGTTCTTCCACGGCAATCCCGGGGCCGGTATCGCTGACTTGCAGGATCACCTTCGCTTGCTCCCGTTTGACCGAAAGGTCGATGCGCCCGCCGGGCGGGGTGTAGCGGATGGCGTTGTCCACCAGGTTGCGGATCAGGATCAGCAGGTCGGTTTCGTTGATGCTGACCTGTACGTCTTCGCTGTTCTCGACGCCGATATCGATATTCTTGCGGTCCGCCAGCGGCAGCACGTCTTCCAGAATCCGTCGGTAAAGGTCCAGGACTGAAACGATGGTTGGCGTTGCACTTGAGCTCGACTGTGCGGCGGCCAGGCTCAGCAGTTGATCGATCAAATTCCTGCTGCGTTCTATGCCTCGGGACAATGGCAACAGGCGTTCGCGGGCGGCTGCCGGCATTTCCGTGGCGGCCAGTCGTTCGGCTTGCAGGGACAGGGCGGTCATCGGTGAGCGCAGTTCGTGAGCCGCATCGGCGACGAAACGCCGCTGGTTGTCCACGGACTGTGCGACCCGGCCGAGCAGGCGGTTGATGGCCACCACAAACGGCCGGATCTCGCTCGGTACATGGCTTTCGTCCACCGGGTGCAGGGCCTGTTCATCACGTCGATCGATGTCGGCCGAGAGCGTGGCAATGGGGCGGAACATCTTGCGTACCAGATCACCCACCACCAGCAACAGCACCGGAAACAGGATCAGAAACGGCAGCAGGCTGCGCCAGGCGCTTTCGCGGGCCTCCTTGTCGCGCACGCCGGTTTCCTGGGCGACGACGATGCGCTCGCCACGGGCGGTGGTTCTGACCAGCACCCGGAAGTCTTCACCAGTCACCTTCAAGGTCGACAGGCCATCGGGCAGGGTCGTGGGGAAGGGCAGTGGCAGCAGGACGTCGTCGTTGCCGGTCGCTTTGCTGCCGTCGGCCAGGTATTGCACGACGACCCTGGATTCTTCGTTGTCGTCATCCACGGTCTGGGCAGCGGGGTAGTGCAGGGTCATTTGCTGGCGGTCGTACAGGGCCGCGACCTGGCGCAGGGTTTCATCCTGCATTTCGTGGGCCTCGTCCAGTGCCGAGACGAACGCGAAAACCGCCGTCAGCAGCGCAACGATCAGGATGGCCAGCGACAGCGTGACCGACAGCCGCAGCTGTACCGAATCCCTCAAGCGCCTTTTGAAACCATCCATCCCATTCCCCTGACGTTCTTGATGACGTGACTGCCGAGTTTGCGTCGCAGGGCGTGAATCAGAAATTCCACCGCGTTGCTTTCCACTTCATTGCCCCAGCCATAGAGCCGGTCTTCCAGTTCACTGCGCGAGAGGATCGCACCCGGTCGGATCAACAGGGCCTGCAACAGGGCGAATTCGCGGCTGGACAATTGCACGTCCGGGCTGTCGGCGGTCGTGGCTTGCTTGGAGACCAGATCGAGGGACACCACGCCGTTGTCGAGCAAGGACAACGCAGTCCCGCCCTTGCGCCGCAGCACCGCGCGCATCCGCGCCAGCAACTCGGCCATGTCGAAAGGTTTGAGCAAGTAATCGTCGGCGCCGCCATCGAGGCCGCGCAGGCGATCGTCGAGACCGTCCCGGGCGGTGATGATCAGCAACGGCACCGGGTTGTTGCGAGCGCGAATGCTGTCGAGCACGTCCAGTCCGTCCTTGCCGGGCAGGCCGAGATCCAGCAGCACCAGGTCGTAGTGCTGGGTGTCCAGGGTGGCCAGTGCGGTGAGGCCGTTTTTCACCCAGTCGGTGGCGTAACTGGCGTCGTTCAGCGCGCCCTGGATGGCATCGCCAATCATCGGATCGTCTTCGACCAGCAATATCCGCATGACCCGCTCCCCAAAAAAATAGCGCGACGGGCAGGGCCGTCGCGCTTGTATTGAAGCATCTGTGCAAGGGTTTGTCCGGCCCCGGATCAGGCGTTGCCCTTCAGCGAGTCGAAGGCTTTGAGCAACTCGTCCATCCGCGCCTTGCAGTCTTTTTGTTGCGGGGCGCTGGCACGCAAGGTGTCGAGCGAGCGGTCGATGGCCTTGTCCAGCATGTGCCAGTCGCCGGCGGCACGGGGTTTGATGCCGGCCTCGGCCGAGTCCCAGGCGGTTTCCAGATCCTTGATGCGGGCCTTGGCGCCGGGCAGATCGTTTTTATCGACCAGGGCAGCTACGTCGGCCGCGATGTTGCGGAACTCGGACAGATCACCCAGTTTTGAAGCCGCCTGGCCTTGTGTGCTGACGGCACCTGTCGCGGCGTTTGCAGCAGGCTTGTCTGCCGGTTTCGAGCAGCCGGCAGCGATGCTCAGCAGGCAGATGGACGAGACGATGGCGACGTGACGAATGAGGTTTTGAATCTGGCGCATGACGATTCCTTGATGAACAGTTGAAGGTTTATTCAGTGATTGCTTTGCGATTGCCGGTGCTGATCTGCGCGACCGTGACCAGCAGGACGATGACGCAGAGGAAGATCGCGCTGGTCCAGGTGGCGCCCATGCCGAGGCCGCCGTAGGTTTTGGCCTGGGTCAGCAAGTCGCCGAGGGACGCGCCGAAGGGGCGGGTCAGGATGTAGGCGATCCAGAACGTCAGCACCGTATTGCCGCCCAATCGCCAGGCGATGAAAGTGGCGGCGATCAGTGCGCCGAAGATCACCGCACCAACGGTGAAGCCCAGGCCCAGCGCTTCGGTCGCCAGGTCGCCGGCAGCGGTGCCGAGGGCGAAGGTGCAAAGCACCGTGGCCCAATAGAACAGTTCTCGACGCGGGGTGACGATTTCGCGGATCGACAGGCTGCGTTCGGTCCGGTACCAGACCAGAAAATTCACCACCAGCAAGGCAGAGAACACGGCGGTGCTGGTGTAGAGGCTGACGTCCAGCATGTCGGTCAGGATGTCGGTGATCTGCGTACCGACGATACTCACCAGCACCACGGTCAGCCAGTAGATCCAAGGCGTACAGGCCTTGGTGCGCAATTGACCGAACAGCGCAATGGCCAGCAGCGCGGCCATGCCGAGGCTGGTCGGGCCCGCGCCGAAACCGGCATCGACGGCCAGGAAGTCGGCACCGGTTTCACCTACGGTCGTGGACAGGATCTTGATCACCCAGAAGGACAGCGTCACTTCGGGCACTTTGTTGAGCCAGTCGGCTATGGCGGGTTTCATGGGTGAGATGCCTCTCCTGAGCAGCGCTGAATGTGCGCAGGGGAGAAGGTATCCAGTGAAACTTAGCTGAGCCTGAGGGGCAGGCGATTGTCAGCGCAGCGGCACGTAAATATCCGTTTGCCACTGCTCCTGCGGGGTCTCGGGACTGATGCTCAAGTACTCGAAAAACAGCGGGTGATCGCGCAACTCTTCGCCGCTGGCGGGCAGCCAGTCGCGGTAGACCGGGTAGATGGTTTCACCGATGTGATCGGTTGAACCTGTGTGACGCACCACCGCGCAGCGGCCGGCAGGAATGTTCAGCTCGCGGACGTTGAATTCATTCGGTGCCACCGGTTCACGGATTTCGCCGCAGATCGCGAAATGAAAGTCCTCCGGCGGCGTCGTGTCAGGGTTGCCGTAAGGAATCCCGAAGGTGCGGCTCGATACCACCGGCGACTGCCCGCTCTGTTGGCGCCACTGGATGAAGCGTTGCACGCTTTGATTGACGAGGCCTGGCGGCCCACGGTGATCGAGCGCAGCGACCTGGATTCCCGGGAAGTCGACGATTCGTACCTGCATGGTAATGCTCCTTGAAAAGTGAGGAATGGCGAAGACCGTGTGCCAGACGCTCCAGTCCGGAGCCTTGCGAAATGCCCCCGGCGAAGTGCCGAAGGCTCGCTTGAATGCCCTGGAAAACGCTTCGGGACTTTCGAACCCCGCGTCGAGCGTGGCTTCCATCACCGAATGGTCGGGCAGGGTGCTCAAACGGTGCGCGGCACGGCGCAGGCGCATCAGTTGCACGTAGCGCGAGACAGGCACGCCGACGTATCCCGTGAACTGCCGGTGAAAGTGGAACTCGGAAAAGTTCGCCACCTGGCTCAGCGCTTTCACCGACAGGTCGCCCTCAAGATTGGCGTCGATGTAGGCGAGTACGACGGTGAAGCGCTTCGCGTAGGCAGTTTGCGTCAGGGGTTCGGGCACGGAGTGAAGCTCCTGGAGTGACGGTCGGCCCTAGAATCGTCGAAAGCGGCGTACAGATACCTAGCCGGACTTGCTCAGGGTTTGACCTCTTCAGGCATTACATCCGAACGACCCTGCACGAATCAATCGCGCGCCTGAGCGACGATCGCAAAGTTGCCCGGGGCTTTCTCCAGCAATCCAAGGAATCTCACCAGGTCCACCGTGCTGCCATCGACCTTCAGGTCTTTGGAGGTGAGGGCATCCTTGAATCCCGCCGTGCCGCCCAGCAGTTGCACGAAAAGATCTTTGGTGACGCTCAACGTGGCGTTGGCATTGCTGGCCGGTGCGCCCCTGCGGTAGTGCAACACGGCGTTCTCGATCCACAGCACGAACGATTCCTTCGTATCGGTCAGTTGCAGGTTGAAGGTCCAGTTCTTGCCATCCGCCGCCGGCCCGTCGAGGCTCGCGGCCATGGCTTCGAGGAAGCGTTCGGTGGGCGTCTGCTTCATCAGCTCGATCAGGTCCGAACGTCTGACGCCTTTGGCCGGCGGCCCGTTGCGCAGTTCCTGAGCGGCGGTCAGGTAGCTGTTGCGCCAGGTTGCCGATTCCGACTGATAGCCCAATTGTTCATAGGTTTGCGCCAGCAGTTCCTTGGCAGCCTTGTCGCCTGGCTGGTTGAGGACGGCCTGATCCAGCAGCTCGGCCACCCAGCGGTATTCGCCTTTGTCATAGGCCATGCGGGCGGCCTCGACCACTTTGGCGTTGCCGCCCATCAATTCGACGTAGCGCCTGGCTGACTCTTTGGGCACCAGTGGATTCAAGTGTGCCGGGTTGCCGTCGTAGGCGCCCAGGTACATCTGATAGATCGCTTTGACGTTGTGCCGCACATCGCCGTAATAGCCTCGGGTGCCGAAGTACGACGCCAGTGAGTCGGGCAACTGGATTTTGTCGGCGATCTCGTTGGGCGTGTAGCCCGCGTTCATCAACCGTACGGTCTGATCGTGCATGTACTTGTAGACGTCGCGATGTTTGGTGATGAACTCGCGGATCCGCTCGTTGCCCCAGATCGGCCAGTTGTGTTGGCCGAAATAGACTTCGGTGTCGCCGAGTTCGTCGAGGGCGACCTGGGCATAGTCGGACCAGAGCAATGCGTCACGGACCTTGGCGCCACGGATCGGCAGCAGATTGTGCATGGTCTGCGCCAGCAGCTCGGCGCCGCCGTAGGCCTTGCGTTCAGGGATCGAAAAGGTCAGCTCGGCCGGGGCCTCCGCGCCCGGAATGTTGTGGAACACGAAGGTCACGCCGTCTATCACAAGCTCCTGCGTCGGCTGATCGATGATCTGCGTGGGCGCCAGAATGCCGATGCTGCCGTAGGCAACGTTTTTGCCAAGTCCCGTGTCCACCATGCCGGTTGCACCCGGTGCCAGGTTCTTGCCGAACTGATACATCGAACGGCGCGACATCGCAGGTCCCGCCAACACGTTTTCGCTGGTGGCTTCCTCCATGAAACCGACAGGGGCCACCACGGGAATCTTGCGCTCGGCCACTTCCGCGACCGAGGTAATGCCCAATACGCCGCCGAAGTGGTCAGCGTGGTCATGGGTAAAGATGATGGCGGTCACTGGCTTGTCGCCCAGTTGTGCGCGGGCGAATGCCAAGGCAGCGGCGGCGGTTTCCTTCGAAGTCAGCGGGTCGACCACGATCCACCCGGACTGCCCCTCGATCAGCGTCATGTTGGCGATGTCGAAACCGCGCAATTGGTAGATGCCGTCGGTGACTTTAAATAGGCCGATCTGGGCATTGAGCATTGCGTGGCGCCAAAGGCTCGGATTGACGGTCGCGGGCGCCTTGCCTTCGACGAATCTGAACGCATCGAAATCGATCAGCACAGAGCCGTCGGAGCCGAGGATCTGACCCGTTGGCCGGGCGATGAGACCGCGCTGGGCGTCTTCCATGTCCCGAGTGTCGTTGAGGTCCAGGCCCTTGATTGAGGCTTCTATCACCGCCGCAGTGGCGGGCGTCGCTTCGCCGCTGGCAACGCTGGGCGGTTTGTCGCAGCCGGCGAGGGAAACCAGCGTCAGGGCGATCAGTGTGTGAAAGGTCGGTCTCATTTTTGTTGTTCTCCGATGATCAATCAGCAGAGAGTAGGGAGAGGAAGGTGATGTATCCAATGCATTGTTTACATTCGGACAATGCGTGGCTAGCATCGGTCAAATGGACCTCAAACGACTGACACATCTTCTGGCGCTGGCCGATGAACGCCATTTCGGCCGCGCCGCCGAACGCGTGCACCTGAGCCAGCCGGCCCTGAGCCGCAGCATCCAGGCGCTGGAAAGCGAAACTGGTCAGCGCCTGTTCGACCGGGATAGCGGCGACGTGCGCCCGACGCCGGCCGGGGAGTTTCTGATCGAGCGGGCGCGACGGTTGTTGTTCGATGCCCGCTCGTTGGAGCGGGACCTGGCGCTTTACGGCGATGGCCGGCTCGGCAACCTTGCGTTCGGCGTCGGGCCGTTTCCGGCGGCGATGTTGATGCATCAGGTGGTGCCTCGGTTGCGCCGGGAATATCCGCAAGTCACCCTGCGGGTAGAGATCAACAACTGGCAGATTCTTGAAGCCCGGTTGCGGGACGAAGCGATCGAATTCTTCGTCGCGGACATTCGCAATTTTTCGGCCGACACCGATCTGCTGATCCACTCGCTGGGTCAGGCCTCGGCAGGGTTCTTCGTCCGGCCACAACACCCGCTGGCCGGCCGCGCGGTGACGATGAGAGACCTGGAAAAGTACGGCATCGCCACGACGCGCCTGCCGGCCGTGGTGAAGGAAGAGACTGCGCATACCCTGGGCATTTCCACTCGTCAGGCATTACCTCTGGCGCTGGAATGCGACGATGTGGCGTTGCTCAGGACGGTGGCCTGCTCGACCGATACCATCCTCGGCGTGATCCACGGCGCCGTGGCTGAAGACCTGCGCAGCGGCAACCTGATCGAATTGCAGGTCGTGGACCGGCCCGGATTGCATTCCGAAATCGGTGTCGTCAGCCTGCCCAACAGAAGCCTGTCACCGACCGCCCGCTGCGTGATCGACGCCATCGTC
This sequence comes from Pseudomonas sp. SDO52101_S400, assembly GCF_054071635.1. Taxonomy (NCBI): domain Bacteria; kingdom Pseudomonadati; phylum Pseudomonadota; class Gammaproteobacteria; order Pseudomonadales; family Pseudomonadaceae; genus Pseudomonas; species Pseudomonas sp. SDO52101_S400. Next base: position 210,427 of record NZ_JBSVWF010000001.1, read on the forward strand.
GACGAGATGGTGCAGCGCAACGTCTCGACCTGACCGGCGCTCCGGTCGGCGGCCAAAACGCCAAAGCACAAGACTTCCCGCTCAAAAACCGGATAATGGCGGCCATTCTGTTCAGCTCGCTATTCTGGTAGTCCCCCATGGAAATCAAGGTCAACTTTCTCGACAACCTTCGACTTGAAGCCAAGTTCGACGACTTCACGGTGGTGGCCGACCAACCGATCCGCTACAAGGGCGATGGCTCGGCACCGGGTCCGTTCGACTACTTCCTGGCCTCGTCGGCGTTGTGCGCGGCTTACTTCGTGAAGCTGTATTGCGAAACCCGCAATATCCCGACCGATAACATCCGCCTGTCGCAGAACAACATCGTTGACCCGGAGAACCGCTACAACCAGATCTTCAAGATTCAGGTCGAGCTACCGGCAGACATCTCCGACAAGGACCGCCAGGGCATCCTGCGTTCCATCGACCGTTGCACCGTGAAGAAGGTGGTGCAGGCCGGCCCCGAGTTCGTCATTGAAGAAGTGGAAAATCTCGACGCCGACGCCCAGGCACTGCTGATGCCGGGCGCGAACTCCAGCGCGAGCACCTACATTCCGGGCAAGGATCTGCCGCTGGAGCAGACCATCGCCAACATGTCGGGCATCCTCGCCGACCTCGGGATGAAGATCGAAATCGCCTCGTGGCGCAACATCGTGCCAAACGTCTGGTCGCTGCATATCCGCGATGCGCACTCGCCAATGTGCTTCACCAACGGCAAGGGCTCGACCAAGGAGGGCGCACTGGCGTCGGCCCTGGGCGAGTTCATCGAGCGCCTGAATTGCAACTTCTTCTACAACGATCAGTTCTGGGGCCTGGACCTGGCCAATGCGCCGTTCGTGCACTACCCGGACGAGCGCTGGTTCAAGCCGGGCAGCAATGACGAACTGCCGAGCGAGATCCTCGACCCGTACTGCCTGAAGATCTACAACCGCGATGGCGAACTTCGTGGCTCGCACCTGATCGACACCAACTCCGGCAATGAAGAGCGCGGCATCGTTTCGCTGCCGTTCGTTCGCCAGTCGGACGGCGAGGTGGTGTACTTCCCGTCGAACCTGATCGAAAACCTGTACCTGAGCAACGGCATGAGCGCCGGCAACACCCTGGCCGAAGCACAGGTGCAGTGCCTGTCGGAAATCTTCGAGCGTGCGGTGAAGCGCGAAATCATCGAAGGCGAATTCGCACTGCCGGATGTGCCGCAAGAAGTGCTGGCGAAGTACCCGGCGATCATGGCCGGTATTCAAGGCCTGGAAGCCCAGGGCTTCCCGGTACTGGTGAAGGACGCGTCGCTGGGCGGCGAATTCCCGGTGATGTGCGTCACCCTGATGAACCCGCGTACCGGCGGTGTGTTCGCCTCGTTCGGCGCGCACCCAAGCTTCGAAGTGGCGCTGGAGCGCAGCCTGACCGAACTGCTGCAGGGCCGCAGTTTCGAAGGTCTGAACGATCTGCCGCAGCCGACCTTCGAAGGTCACGCGGTCACCGAACCGAACAACTTCGTCGAGCACTTCATCGACTCCAGCGGTGTGGTGTCGTGGCGCTTCTTCAGCGCTAAGGCGGAATACGAATTTGTCGAGTGGGACTTCACCGGTCAGGGTGAAAACTCCAACGTCGAAGAGGCCGAAACCCTGTTCGGCATTCTCAAGGGCATGGGCAAGGAGTCGTACATGGCGGTGTACGAGCACATCGGCGCAACCGCTTGCCGCATCCTGGTGCCGGACTACTCGGAAATCTACCCGGTGGACGACCTGATCTGGGACAACACCAACAAGGCGCTATTCTTCCGTGAAGACATCCTGAACCTGCATCGCTTGAACGACGAAGAACTCCAGTCGCTGGTCGAGCGTCTGGTCGAGAGCGAGCTGGATGATTACACCGACATCACCACGCTGATCGGCATCGAGTTCGACGACAACACCGTGTGGGGTCAACTGACGATCCTGGAACTGAAACTGCTGATCTGGCTCGCCCTGGGACAAATCGAGGAGGCTAAGGAAGCAGTGGAAATGTTCCTCCAGTACAACGACAACACCGTCGAGCGCGGTCTGTTCTATCAGGCCGTCAACGGGGTGCTGGAGATGCAACTGGACGAAGACCTGGAGCTGGCCGACTACGAAGCCAACTTCCGCCGCATGTTCGGCAACGAGCGAATGGACGCGGCGATCGGCTCGGTGGACGGCAGCGTACGCTTCTACGGCTTGACGCCGACCAGCATGAAGCTCGAAGGCCTCGACCGTCACCTGCGACTGATTGACAGCTACAAGAAGCTGCACGCGGCCCGGGCCAGCGTGAAGACTTCGTAGTACTGGCTGCGGCGACAAAAAAAGCACCTTCGCAGACTGTGTGAAAACGCACTGAAGGCCAGCCCAACAAACGCCCCGACTTGTTCG